>JAOZRH010000167.1 GCA_029931905.1 Fidelibacterota bacterium | reverse complement strand
TTATCTAAAAAACTAATTCGTTTTACATAATCCGGAATTGTAGTAAAGGCGTCCATAACAGAAAACACAAAACGACCACCGCCACTATGACCAGTTAAAATAATGAATGGTTGATAATCTCTAAAATATGATTTCAGATATTCAACAACTGATTTGACAATCTGGTCGTAATCTGAATGTTGAGTTTTCCAATATGGCCAACTTTTTTGAGATACTTCAAGGTAAACTGTAACCAAATTATAATCAGTAATCTTTTTTCGTAAGAATCGTGTTTGAGCGCCAATATGTTGAATATCGTAATGCCAATCATCGCCCGTATCGAGGATTTTACCGACAGTTTGTTCAATTGTGTTTCCATTCGGTAATGCAAATAAAGCTAATCCGACAGGTTTACTTACATCAAATGAATCGGGAGATGAGATATTTATATGAATACGAATATCTGGATTGAGATTGAAAGTTATTACTTGTTCCCCATAATATGGGCTACTTTTGAATCCGGGGAATTCTACATTTCCAGCAAACAATTTTAATGAAAAAAGAGAATAAAAAATCAATAGGAAAACAACTTTTATAATTATTGATTTTTTAATTTTATTAATATTCATAAAATTTTCTCCAAATATATTAAAAATTATGTAATTTCTAATTCACATTTACAATATAACAAAAATACAGAAATAAATGAATAAAAAACTTAAATCAAAAATTAGAGAGTGAAAAGTGGAATGTTTTGATGATATTTTGATAGTATTAAAATGTGTAATCAAATCGAAAAGATAATTTGTTAGAGCTTGTTTTTCCACCGAATTCAGAATTTAAATCTCCAAGCAATAAATTATATCTTAATTTTAAATTTAGATTATTGAAACGAGAATAATTAAATTCTCCACCTATCATTTTGCTATTATCATTTAAATTGTGTAAGGCAAAAATTGATGGAGTAAAATACAAAATATCAAATGGTTCTGGATGTGATATTTTTGCATAAATATAATCTTTCATCAGATATTGATTTGTTAAATTTTCTGTTTGATATTTTTTTACTTTTTGTATAAAAGTAGAAGGTTCAGACAATAAAGCTAAATAAATTGCTCTATGAAAGTTATTCATTTGACTTTTATTTAATCCGACATCATTATGAAGATATTCCAAAATAACAGTTGTGTTTGTTTTAAATAAAATTCTAGTTCCCAATAGATAATTGTTGGAATTTTCAGTTTTTGAATTTATTACAAAATTTGGATTTAGAATGTTTTGTATAACATCTTTTTCAAAAACATATTCAGCGTGAATTTCCCAATTTGGAATGATATTTCTTGCGAAATCAACACCGAATTTTTTGAATTTTGTATCTTCATAAAACAAATATGTATCAAAGTCGGTATTTGCTATCAAGAAATAGTTATTTAAAATGAAACTGACATTTTCTTTATCCGAAAAATCATCATTAACATCTTTTGTAATCGGAATAATTACTGGACTTATAGAAAAATTTTGTAAAATGCCGGAAAGACTTTTTACATAATCAAATTTTATCATCCAAAATCCTTCAAGCCCTGCATCGACATCATTTATATCTTTTTGACGACCAACAAAAGATACAGGATTCCAGATATATCCTTTTCCCCATTTTACAGATTTCTTTCCGACTTGAAAATCAAAATTCGTTGAAATATCGGTATTGATAAAAGTTTCATAAATATTAAAATCATTTTCAAATTCGTTATTTGTATTGTATGAAATTTTGTTTTTTAAATAGGTGGAAAGTTTAAATTTAGAGATTTCATAACTTGCTTTTAATTGAAGTGAAGCAAAATGTGAATCAAGGAAATCTTTTTTTTCTTTATTTAGAAAAGATAATTTGTACAATTCAGACGAATTATTCATTTGAGTTAAATCGGATTGCATTTGAAAAATACCAAAAAACTCATAAGGTTTCTTTTCAAATTCTTCAAAATCGAATGAATAGTCTTGGGCTTGGGCGAAATTGAATAAAACCAAAAAAATTGTCAGAAATTTGAATTTATTTAAGTATTTTATATCCAATTTTAATCTACTTTTATTGTTTTATATTTTTCTGCCAATTTATATACATCTAATTCATAAACATTTATCACTTTAACCACCTAATTTCCAATTTCAAATTTCCAATTTCAAATCTCAAACTCACTTTCTCAAATCCTTAATTTTACCCATATAATTAAGTGTAAAAACTTCATCATCAATTTTGCGTGGTGAAATATTTGCATAAATCATTACAGCTTTATATCCTTTATGAAGTGGGCTGTCGGTTTCTAAAACAGAAGGCCGAACTATGCCGTTTCCGAAATCTTTGATCTCTTTAAAATGCAATGTTTTTATCAGCATTCCACTGGCTGTATAACATTCGATTTTTGTTGGAGTTGTATATTTTGCACTAACCCACATTTTTAGTTTATCATACGCAACATTAAAAGATTTAGCCTTTAGTATAAGCAATTTTTCTTTACCAACATCACTTATTTCAATTACATTATATTCTGCGGTGTAATCCAGTTGCATAATATCAGAATTATTGAAAATTCCACCAATAACCGATTGCAAACTTGTGATTCTCATTGGTTTTCCGACATTGGGAATATATAACCACATATTTTCGTCCAATCTTAAAGTAGATCTACCAACTTCTGATTTTGGTGAAAGAAAAGTCGTAACCATTTTATCATTCCCTTTTTTGAGAACATATAAAACGAACTCTTTTTTCGTTCCGTTTGGTTCGATATTTATAATTTTTTTTAATGATTCAAATGATTCTGGTGAAAGATTTCTGTCAATTTTTTTAAGAAGTTTGTTGCCAGCTTCAATAGATTCTTGTGAAAACAATAAACTAAAACTACTTATCATCAAAATAATTATTATTAATGTATATAATTTTTTCATTTTTTCTCCTAATTATGTCTTAATGCTTCAATCGGTTCAAGTTTAGAAGCTTTAAAAGCAGGTTCGAGAACAGCAACGATTGCCACTAAAATTACTATTATTGCAGTCATTCCAATTTGTGAAACAGATATTTCTGGTTGCAATAGAATATTGCTATTTCTTCCAAAAGCGACTGTAATATTTGAAATGTTTACAATAAAAATAGCTATTGAGCTTGCAACAACTCCGATAATAGAACCAAATACTCCAAGAAATAAACCCTCAAAAAGGAACATCCATCTTATTTTTGAAGGAAGAGTTCCCATTGCAGAAATTGCTCCAATTTCCTTCGTTCGTTCATAAACAGCCATAATCATTACATTCATTATACTTACTAAAACTATGCCAATGAGTATAACTTGTATGAAAAGTGCCATTAAATCAATCATTTTAGCGATATTGTAAAATGGAGAAAGTTCTTCCCAAGTATGTATTTCCAAAATTGGCATACCTTTTTCGTTTTTTATTCCACCTAATTTTTCATTAAGAATCGAATAAACTTTTTCCAAATCATCAAAATTTTTCAAACGAATTGCAATTTCACTGACTTGCACTTTATTCATTCTCAATAAAGATTTTGCATCATCAAAGTGAAGATACCCATATTTTCCGGTAGGTCCCATTACAGTTTCCATTATTCCCGAAATTTTGAAAGGTTGCCCATTTACAGAGCCATCGTTATTGGTTGCTACTAAAACAATATCATCGCCAATTTTTGCATCAAAACCTTTAGTTATCAATTCAGGTAAAAGAACTTCGCCTTTTTTGAGAAATTTTCCTTTTATTAATCTGTCTTTCAATAATGGCACAACAACATCTTCTTTTGCTGGAACAATTGCAGAAAATTTTGCACTTGTAGATTCTAAATAATTACTAACCATTGCACCAAATAAAATTCTGTAAGAATATCCTTCAATTTCAGGGATTTCGTTTAAAGTTTTTTCAATTAGTTTTAATTGTTTGGAATTTAGAGATTTATCGAGTGGCAGATTATCCAATGCACCAATAAATCCTTTTTTATGAATTTGAATATGACCCAACATTGAATCGGTAATTTCTCCAATTATAATATTTTTGAAAGAACCAGCAGTTGCAGAAAAAAGTAAAACGGCGAGAACACCAAAAGCAACAATTCCCATTGTAAGAAAACTCCGTCTTTTTTGACGGTACAAGTTTCTAAAAGCAATTTTGATTATATTTTTCATTTTGTACTCCTTTCTTCACGATTTACAAGAGCACCATCTTCAATAGTATAAGTGATATCGACTTCTTGCACAATTTTTGGGTCG
>JAOZRH010000166.1:266-4260 GCA_029931905.1 Fidelibacterota bacterium | reverse complement strand
CGCATTAAACAAACAAATGAGAGAATGGGAAGCAAACGAGAGAGAAGAAGAAGCGGAACAAAATAGAAAAGATGAAGCAGTTGAAAGATTGCGAGTTACAATAATTGACGACTATTTAAAAGAGATACAAGAAAAAATTGATATAGTGTTAGATTTAGCGACTGATTTTGATGGGTACGAGTTGAAAGATGAAGCCGTTGAGATATTAAATGATAAAATTGAGGGGTTGTAAATGGAAGAACTATTAAAAGATTATGATAAAAAAAGAGTAGATGTATTTATAAATTACTTAGAAGAGTTAAAAAATGAGTTAAAAGACGGCAAGCCAAAAAATTGGTGGTTTAAAAGTGTTAGCAAATTAGAATTTGCAGGTGCTTTTAAAAAAGTAGCCAGCGAGGGTTTGTTTATTGATGGTGACACTGTGACATTAAACTACTTAAAAAAACTTGTAGTGACTTATGATTACCACGCTTATCAGAATAAAGTTAAAGCAGTTCACCCTGACACTATATTTGATTTTGGACTAGTTTATGAGGGCGATAAATTCAGTTTCAGCAAAGAAAGCGGAAGAGTTGTATATAATCACGAAATAAGCAATCCTTTCAATACAGAAAGAGTTATAATCGGGGCTTATGGGGTTATTAAGAATAAAACAGGCGAGTTTCTAGAAACAATTAGCACTACGGATATTAAAAAAATGCAAAAATCTTCTAAAATGGGATATATTTGGAAAGAATGGTTTGATAGAATGGTTTTGAAATCAATTGTAAAAAGAATATGTAAAGTACATTTTAAAGATGTAGTGAAAGGACTTGAAGAAGAAGACAATGAGCAGTATGATATGGATTTAATCGGACTTGATGAAGATATAATTGAAAGTATAGAGAATTGTAAAACAATTGACGATCTATCAGAAATTTACACGGAAAACAATTTAAAAGTAAAAGATAAAAAAGTTTTTATGAAAAAGTTAAGTGAGAAAAAAGAATCGATAAAGAAAGTAATAAATGAAAAACTTGCTATTATTGAAAGTTGTAAAATTAAAAATGTAGCTAGTTTTCTAAAATACTTAGAAGATCAAAAATTAAATTATTTCGATATGTCAAAAAGTGAAATAATAGATAAAGCAGAGAATTATGATATTTTAGAACTTAATGTTTAGGGGGTTGTTGTGATACAAATACATAATACAGATCAAGGTTCGGATGAGTGGTTTGAATTGCGAAAGGGTAAAATGACAGCTTCAAATGCAACGCCAATCGGAGCAAATGGGAAAGGATTAGAAACTTATTGTAAAAAAATAGTTTCTGAAATGGTAAAAACAGAGCCAACAGAACATTATACAAATTCAGATATTGAAAGAGGTAATGAGCTAGAAAGTATTGGTTTATCAAGTTATGAATTCGAAATGAATTGCGAAGTTGAAACAGTTGGATTTATAACGAATGATGAATTTAAAAATGTTGGGTGTTCTCCTGATGGACTAGTTGGCTTGAATGGTGGGATTGAGATAAAAGCCCGCAATGATGACAAACATTTTTCACTTATACAAGGAGATACAAAAGAAATACCATTTAATCAAATTCAAATGTGTTTACTTGTAAGCGGTCGCAAATGGTGGGATTTTATAAGTATCAATACTAATTTCAGCAAATCAATACTTATCAAAAGAATTTATCCAGATGAAAAATATTTTGATAAGTTAAAAAAAGGTTTTGAGAAAGGGAATAATTTAATAGTAGAATATTTAGAAAAATATAATAATTATGTAAATTTAAAAGGGTAATTATGTTTGAATCAAAATTAACTACATTATACAAAGCACAAGATAAAGAGGGTCGCAAAATAATAAATAAACAATATTATAAATGGCTATTAAACTTTCCTTGTGTTATTACATCTTCAACAGAAATAGAAAGACATCATTTAAGATCAGTTCAAGGGTTGAAAGGTGGAATGGGATTAAAACCTCCCGATATAGTGTCAATTCCTTTAAAATATGATTATCATAAAGAAATTCATAGTGGTGGAGAAAAAACATTTAGCGATAAATATAATGTTGATTTATTGGAAGAGTTGAAAAAGTTACACAATATATTTTATAAGATAGTTTTAGAAAAATCGAGAGGTTGAAATGAATTTAAAAGAGTATTCAGAAGCAGAACAAAAGAAACAACATTGTAAAGGTTTAAAGAGATTAGCAGAAGAGAAAATAAAAGAAAGTGAAAAGTCAGAGCAAAAAGAAAGTTTAAAAACAGAAGTTAAAGAATGTAATGATATATCAAAGTATTTTCTTTTAGATGTTCAAATTTCAGATGACAACATAGTTAAAATTGATCATTTAGAAATATGGGAAGAGAAGTTTTGGGAGTTGAGGGAAATAGGATTGAGTTGTAATAGTTCATATAGTAAGGGTTATTTAGGGGACAAAGTTTTAAGAACAGAAGATTTTGAATTAGATGAAGATCATTCTATAAAATGGTATGTTGAAGATAAAGTTGTAGTATATAACAGATTAGTCTATTTGCAAAATATCAGTATCGAAGATTATAAAGACGATTTAAAATGTGAGATAGAATTTATGTATAGGGAATATTATGCCAAAGTCAATATTTAAAAAATCATTATCAGGTTTTATTCCTGCATCATCAGAAGCTGAAAGTTTAATGAAGAAAATTAAATTAAATGAGCTGGTAACTATTGATGTTAAGAAGCCAAGAAGCCTACAAAATCATAGACGATACTTTGCACTTTTAAAGCTCGTATTAAGCAATCAAGAGGAATATAAAAGCATAGATGACTTATTAGAGGTTATTAAGATAAAACTCAAATTATACGATGTAAAGCATACTTTAGAGGGCAAGCCATATCCACAACTACACTCTATAAATTTTGCAAGTATGAAAGAGCTAGATTTTCAAAAAGTATTCACAGATACATTAAATATATTAAGTGAATTTCTAGGAGTTACAACAGATGAACTAGAAAGTGAAATTATAAATTTCTATTAAATAGGTTGCTTTTTTATGTTTAAATTTCTATTAAAGGAGAGTAAAAAGATGACAATGGATGAATACGATTTATTGAGATGTCAATCTAAAGCTGAAGAGATAAAGAAAGTTTTAAAAGAGTTAATAACTTCATACGAATTATGTTCTTTTAATAGTGATGAACAAGATATGATTGAAGCTATAGAGATATTATCAAATGACATAATAAACACAGAAAATAATTATCCGTTAGGAGGGTAAAAAGATGAATTCAGTATTATTAACAGGTTATATTTCAAAAGAAAGTCAAGTATTCAATAAAAAGGTAATGAAATTTACAATCGCAACAAGTTCAAATGTAAAGGTAAACGATCAATGGGAAAGTAAAGCAAGTTTTCACCAAATAACAGCCTTTGGGTATCATATAAAAAGAAGTGTAAGTAAAGGCGACTTAGTAAGTGTAGAATGTCATTTAGATTATTCAAATTATGAGAAAGACGGTCAAAAAGTATATCAGACAAGTCTAATACTTGATAATTTAGAAGTGTTGAAGCGAAAAGAAAGTCAACAATCAGCACCTGCTAATTCTTACCAAGGTCATAGAGAACAAGAGAAAAAAGATGCTTTTGAACAACAGAAACAAGATACAGGGAGAACACACGAGCAACAGAAACAGGATTATATTGATGGAGAGTTCCAAGACCTTCCGTTCTAAAATGGTAAAAATAAATATTGGGGAATAGTACAATGGAAAAGTTAAGATTATTAACCAGAACTATAAAAGTTATTTATATCGATAAATGTGAAAATATTGAAGAGCTTTTGATATACAAGAGAGATATAGCGATATATCAAAAAGAGTTAGAAAAATATCGTGAGCTTGTTAATAATAGATTGCATATTATAAATGAAGATAGGAGAAAAGAGAAAATAAATTTAAAAGAGAAAAAGCTTAATATTCATCTTGAAAATCTAAGCGAATCGGAATATTTGCCTTTAGACCC
>JAOZRH010000166.1:0-256 GCA_029931905.1 Fidelibacterota bacterium | reverse complement strand
TTTTGGCGAAATTTATTAAAAACATTAGTACCTGAAGAAATGGAATGTTATTATAAAAAAGTAGATAAATTGAGGAAAATATGAATTTAAAAGAACTTTGTGAGCATAATGAAAGAGTACAAAACGACTTGGATTTACTATCAATAGACGAACAGATAGAGCAATTAAAACCAGTAAAAAAGAGTGTTTTTGTTCTTTATATGAAAGATGTAGAAGTTATAATTCCGCCAGACACAACAGTTACTTCTACTGGACC
>JAOZRH010000165.1 GCA_029931905.1 Fidelibacterota bacterium | reverse complement strand
ACACCAGTATTGATATTAATTGTTTTTTTGAAATCAATTGGGATAATATAAAATATTCTATTTATTATTAATTATAAAAGGCGTTTTTAAATATTTTTTTGCATCGAGTACTGCTTGCATTTTTTCGTTTGTGTCAATTGTCAAGTTATAATATTTTTTGGCATTTTTTCTATCATTATTAATATCAAATATTTGACCAATTTTAAAATAAGATGTAGTTTTTATCCATTTATATTCAATATTATTCATATTTATTATTGACAAAAACTCTTCTGTTGCTTTTTTATAATTCTCTTTTTTCATATTTAGTGTTGCTTGTAAATATTTTTCTCTAATATTCCACATTTCCTTTTTTGGAGAGTGAAAATCTTTATAAAAATCTGAATAGTTTTTTAATAATATTTCAGCACTATCAATTTTATTCATATAAATTAACGATTCTATGTACAATGATTTAAATTCTAAATTGTTTGGAAATCTGTTGCTCAAGTGTTTACCAATTTTATAAGCTTTTTTATAATTATATTTGTCGTGAAGATAAATGAATACCAACGATTCTCCTGCTAACCATTTAAACCCAGTTCCATTTTTATATGCAGAAGTAAAATGTTTAATTCCTTCTTTCATTTTATTTTCTGAATTTATAAATATTCCTAACAAATTATTATGATTGCATAATACACCAATATAAAAATTATATCCTCCTAAAACTCCATATAAATCATAATTATTGTTATTTATTTTATTGGCTTTTTCAATTAGGTTTGAAGTTTGCCAGCTCTCTTTAAATACCTTCAAATAGTTACTACTTGATGAAACAGTTGCTTTTACATCCATTCCTTTTAACATGGCATAATAGACAATATAAGTTACATTTTCGGGATATTGTTTCATTTTATTTTCAAATAATAGTGAAATATTTTTAGATTCTTTTAATAAATAATTATTAGCATATTTATAATTACCATTTATTTTCATATGTTCATATTCTGTAATCATAAAAAACAATCTACTTATGGGATCTTTTGGATTCTCTTGAATGATTTGAGAAAAAATTATTTTAGCTTCATTAAATTCATAGTTTGTAAAATATTCTAAGCCAAATTTCATATCATTTTCAATTTGTTTTGGAAATTGTGCGAATATATTCCCAATAAAAAGAAATATCATTAATAATATTAGAAAAATTTTATGTCTAATTCGGTTGTTCATGCAGTTTATTCCTCAAAAACATTGCATCATTTTAAAAATATACAGATGTAAAATAATAAAAAAAACATAAAAGAAAAATCAATTTCTCAATGTTTATAATTTTATGTAAAAACATAAATTAATAATTTGAATTATAAATTAAATTTCATATCTTTAAGGGTGGATAGTTGTTGAATTATTAATAAAAGGTATAATGGAAATTCATGCTTTTGTAATAAATAATAGTAATCATTTGAAGAAATTAATTAAATGAAAAAAATATTATTAATAATTTTAATTTTAAGTATGACAGTTAATATACTTTTTGCAAAATCACAATTTAAAATTCCCAAAAAATATTCAGTGATACAGCCGAATGATAAATGGCTTTCTTTTGATAAATGGCAACATTTTAGTTCAAGCTTTATTATTACCGTAAACTCATATTATCAATTAAATCAATTTATGATTGATGATAAACATAAATGTAAAAAAGTAAGTGTGAGTATTAGTTTATCAGCTGGATTAGTTAAAGAAATTTTTGATGTTAGACGAAAAAATAATCCGTTGTTTAGTTGGAAAGATATTTTTTTTGACATAAGTGGAACAATGTTGGGGATTGTTGTTGTAAATAATATCTAATTTAGAAAAAAAATAAATTATCCGTCACTATATGTGAAGAATATTTGGAGTAAGTAATGATTGAAATAAAAAAGAATTTATGTGATTTTTGTGGAACTTGTGTCTCTGTATGTCCTGTAGATTGTATTGAATTGTTTGAAGCAAGAATTGAAATTGATAATGAAAAATGTATTAATTGTGGACTTTGTGTAAAAGTTTGTCCATTAGGAGTTTTGGAGCAAAATGATGAAAAATAATTGGGATGTAATCGTTGTTGGTGGTGGTCCAGCAGGAAGTATGGCGGCTTGGAATTCAGCAAAAGGTGGTGCCTCGGTATTGATGCTTGAAAAAGATAGAGAAATTGGTGTACCGGTTAGATGTGGCGAATGTGTTGATAATGTTCTTTTTCCTAAATCAATTAAAATAGAAGATAAATGGATAGATACTACTATTAACAAAATTGAATTTATTTCTCCAGATTCTTCAAATGTGAAAATCAAATTTAAAAATACAATTGGATATATTTTAGATAGAAGAGTATTTGACAGTGATTTGGCAAAATATGCATCAAAAGCTGGTGTAACTATAAAAACTAAAGCGTATGTTCATGGATTATTGGTTTCAGATGATGGATTTGTGAATGGTGTTAAGGTAAATATATTAGGCGATGAATTTGAATTAAAATCGAAAATTGTTATTGGTGCAGACGGAGTTGAAAGTCGGATTGGAAGAATGGCGGGGATTAATACGGCTTTAAAAATGGAGCATATAGGAAGTTGTGTACAAGCAGTTGTTTCGGGAATTGATATAGAAGACGATTCAATTAAACTGTATGTTGGAGAAAATTATGTTCCGGGTGGTTATATATGGGTTTTTCCAAAAGGTAATTATTCTGCAAATATTGGACTTGGAATATTAGGTAAATACTCATCGAGCGGTAAACCAAAAATGTATTTGGAAAAATTTATTAATGAACATTTTCCAAACGGATCTATCACTAATTATGTTGCAGGTGGAGTACCAGCTACAAATTTTGTTGATAATATTATAGAAAATGGTATAATGCTTGTTGGTGATGCAGCAAGAACTGCCAATCCATTAACTGGTGGTGGAATTAATGCTGCAATGCATAGTGGTGAAATTGCGGGAACTTGTGCATCAAATGCAATAAAATCAGAAGATTATTCTAAAAAGTTTCTTGCTGAATATGTAAAAATATGGACTAAATTTCAGAAAAAGCCACAAGAACAATCGTATAGAATTAGAGAATTTGCATTGGATCTTACAAATGATGATTATAATCATATTGCAAAAAAAGCTTTGGCAATTTCAGAAGAAAAACGGTCGTTAACCAAAATATTTAAAATAGTAATTTGGCGAAAACCATCATTGATATTTGATGTTATTAAACTTTTTGCAGGATTTTAGGATTTTATGAATATTCCAAAAGATTTTTTAAAATATATAGGATTAGAAACATTTATTGTTATTGATGTCGAAACAACTGGTTTAAATGAAAATGATGATGATATTATTCAATTTGCCGCATCAAAATTTAAGAACAATAAATTAATAAAAACATTCACATTTTTTTGTAAACCAAGGAAAGAAATTCCTAAATTTATTCAAGATTTGACAAATATTTCAAATGAAATGGTTGAAAATGAAAAACCATTTTCAGAAAGAACGACAGATGTAATTGATTTTTTAGAAAACTTTCCAGTTGTAGGTCATAATGTTAAATTTGATTTAAGATTTCTAAATATTAATTTGAATGAAAATATTAAAAACGAAATAATTGACACATTGGAATTATCTCGAATATTTTTATACTATTTACACGATAGAAAGTTAGAAACATTAGTAGCACATTTCAATTTAAATACAGAAAATGCACACAGAGCTGATGCAGACACTGAAAATACGGGTTTATTATTATTAGAATTATTGAATATTATGCTTCATTATGATTATCCAATATATAAACAAATTAAAAACATTATTCAACCGTTAGTAAATATTCCAAATTACAATTTAATCAACAATATCATTGATTATTATATTAGTATTGACAGAATGAAACAGGAAAAATTAACACCAATACATGAAATGCCAGTAAATATATTTGGTGATTTTGCTAATATAGAAGATGATATAGATGATAATGATAACGATGAACCAAATTCATATAATAATGTTAATACAAAAGAAATTGAAGATATTTTTGGTTATGATGGGCTTCTTTCACAAAAACTTCCAAATTATGAATTGCGACTTGGTCAATTGGAATTTTCGAAAAATGTTATTAATGCTTTTAATAAGGGAGATATTCTTGTCGGTGAAGCTGGTACAGGTGTTGGAAAATCTTTGGGATATTTAATTCCAGCTGTAAAATGGGTAAAAGCTAACAGAAAAAATAATTATAGTATAGTTGTTTCATCAAATAAGAAAAACCTTAAATATCAATTATTTAACAAAGAAAT
>JAOZRH010000296.1 GCA_029931905.1 Fidelibacterota bacterium | reverse complement strand
AAAAACTCATCACACATTCACAATAAAAAAAGTTCCCTCTGCTTTGGCAAATAAATTTCCGTTACTATCAACAATTTCCGCTTCTGATTTTATTATTTTTCGGCGAACACTTACTATTTTTCCTTTTACTTCATATTCTGTCATAGAACAAACAGGTTTTTTATAAGTTGTTGTCATTTCGTATGTAACGGCTTCACCCTCTTTATGAATAATAATTTTTGCCATTGCCTCATCTAATATCGTTCCAATAATTCCACCGTGAATTATATTTGGATAACCACAATATTCTTTACCTAATTTAAATTTTGAAACTGCAAAGTCATTTTCATAATAAAATTGTAATTTTAATCCAACTAAATTGTCTTGTCCACAAGCGAAACATTTTGAATATTCATCTACCATTTTTACCTCAATTATTACATTTTTTCACTTAAAATATACTTTAAAATTTAACTGTTAATTATTTAAAAAACAAATTAATATGTTATTATTTGGAACATTTTTTCTTATATTTCGCTAGATATTTAAAAGAATAAAGGAACAGTAAAATATGCAAACAAACAAAAACAAATTTATTATTTTATGGATTGATGATGAAATACAACTTCTAAGATCCCATATTATGTTTTTGGAAGAAAAAGGTTATCAAGTAAAAACTGCAACAAATGGTGTAGATGCTCTAGAAATAATAAAAGATACTTATGTTTCTGCTGTACTTCTTGACGAAATGATGGACGGTTTAAATGGACTTGCAGTATTAGAAAAAATAAAAATATTACGCCCTGCCCTGCCAGTAATAATGATAACGAAAAATGAAGAAGAATCCTTAATGGAAAATGCAATTGGACAAAAAATATCCGATTATTTAACAAAGCCAATCAATCCATCTCAAATTCTTTTAACACTAAAGAAAAATTTAGAAAGTCGAGACATTACTCGTGCAATTCAAGCTCAAAATTATATGCAATATCTCACAAAATTAAATCAAGAGATAAATTATGGAATTGATTCATTAAAAGATTGGATAAATATTTTTAAAAAAATAATTAAATGGGAAATGGAATTTGAAGATAATCCAAGATATGATTTACAAAATATTTTGAATGGTCAAAAAATAAGTATTAATGAAGAATTTGAAAAATTTATAATAAAAAATTATCAAAATTTGATTAATGGAGATGCTAACATTCCTTTGTCACCCGATATCTTAGATACATAA
>JAOZRH010000295.1 GCA_029931905.1 Fidelibacterota bacterium | reverse complement strand
AAATGAAGTTTAAAAATATTCCATTCTATAAAAAGAAGAAAAAAATAAAAAAAGTTGGAATTGCTCTTGGAAGTGGTTCTTCACGAGGTTGGGCTCATATCGGTGTTTTAAAGGCATTAGAAGAGCATAAAATCAAAATTGATTATATTGCAGGGACGAGTATTGGTTCTTTTGTTGGAGCGATTTATGCAGCAGGCGAATTGAAAAGCTTAAAAGATTTTGCCTCAAAAATGAAGCGGAAAGATGTTGTAAATAATCTTGATTTTACTTTTCCACGATATGGATTTTTAAGTATAGATAAAGCTGTCAGTATGTTTGAAATGCATACCACTATTAATCAATTTTGTGATTTAAATATTCCACTTAAAATTATTGCAACAAATCTATCAAACGGTAATGAAGTTGTCATTGATTCCGGTAGTATTATTGAAGCAATTTCTGCAAGTAGTTCTGTGCCCGGAATTGTTAATCCCTATGTTAAAGATGGAAATATATTAGTTGACGGTGGTTTGGTTAATCCAGTGCCTGTAGATGTTGTAAGAAATATGGGAGCAGATATTGTTATCGCAGTCGATTTAAGTAAAAGAAATGAAAAAAAGATGACGAAACAGACAAATAAAACTAACAATATCGAAAGTCAAAAATTGTATACAGAAATATATTTTAAAAATGTTGTAAATCCAATTGTTAAAAAAATGGCAGAAAAATTAACAAAAGCCGAAAAGACAGTTCTTAGTAAAATGGAATCTTGGAAAAGTTCTAAAATTGATTTGCCTAATATGTTTGAAACATTTACAAAATCTATAGATATAATGGAAACTCAAATTACAAAAGCGAATTTTCGTATTTCAAAACCTGATATAATAATTCATCCAGATTTAGACGATATAAATTTTTTTGATTTTAATCTTGGAAAAAAATCAATTGATGAAGGATATAAACAAACTATAAAACAGATTGAAAATATAAAATCATTAATAAACAATGAGAAATAATACTATAATCATTAAAATGGTTCAAATATTTTTTTTTTTGTTTTTTAAAATACAATTATTTGCACAAAATAAAATAAGTGAAGTAGGTATTATTCACAATGGTGATGGTGGCATCATTTCACCAGGTATTATTGAAATAAATAATGATATAATTGAAAATATTTCTTTTTATAGCGATTCATTGGATTCTAATAGAAAATATAATCATATAACTCCAGTATTTTT
>JAOZRH010000164.1 GCA_029931905.1 Fidelibacterota bacterium | reverse complement strand
AAAAAATAAAGAAAAAAATACGTCTAAATTTTGATTCCATTATATTCTATACTATTCTAAGATTAAAGGAGGAACAAGGATCTCTCATTCCTCCTAGATTATATTAGTTGTTTACAATTTCTAAAAAATTACGCGCGATGTTAATATAATTAAATTGTTTTACAAAATCTTGGCCTTTCAATCGTTCTTTATATAAATTATCTTGATCATCTTTAGTTTGTTCTAATTTGTTTATTATTAATTCTATAAAATCATTATAAACTTTTGTATTAAATATATTCGGATATTCTAAAATATTTTCTTTGTTATAAATTACTTCTTTTGAAGCACCAATATTTAATGTTAAAGGAATACAACCAGCTGCTTGTGCTTGTGTAAATACCATTCCAAACGTTTCATGATACGTTTGGGGATGAATGTATAAATTTGACGTCATTAATTCAACTGCTAATTGTTTGGGTGATAATAAACTAGTATTTAAAATTATATTTTTGTTATGTGATAATTTTTGAAAAATATTATTATATTCATTATCTTGATCTTTGCGGTTATACAAAGACATAGAAGAATAAACATAAAGTTTTAAATTTTCATTTTTTGTTTTTAAAATTAAATCATTAATAATATCATCTAAAAATTCTATTCCTTTGTAAGGAATACTTGCAAAAATTAATTTATTTAAATCACGTTTAACATAACCATAGAATAAAGATAAATCTAATGGGTTATGGATAACGGCGAATTTCTTTTTAATTAAATCATTATCTATATTGAAATATTTTTTAAAAGTTTCTAATTGCCAATTGGATACTAATAATATTTTATCGAATTTTTTAATTAAATTATCGTCGATTAACCAATGTGTAATCTCTTGATCGTATGCGTCATGACTATAATAATAAATTTGTTTATTATTTAAATTACAGTAATTAATTAAATCTATATCTATAAACCTATTACAAATTACTATATCAGCAAGATCTAAAAATTGATTTGTTAGATTTATGTTATCTTGTAATAAATTAAATGATCTTGAATTTTGTTTACTTGAGTTAAGAATAACGGCGGAATTGTCGAGTTCTGCAACTCCTTTCGCCAACATTAATAAAGACGTTTCACTACCTCCAAGTGGACGATGGAGATATTCGTCAATCTGAAACTCCTGACCTCGATCTAAAAATAAAAACTTTTTTGGACTGGTTATCATTTTTGCCTCCGTGTGTGTTTTTGAAAATATAAAAAGAGAACGAGAACATATGGAGCATTATGTGTATTGTTTTTATTATCTCTCGTTCTCTTGAAAAATAAGAGAGTAGGTCGCGACAAAATCCACTTCAGGAGGAATCTCATTAATTGAGAAAATTGAAAAAATGAATTTTCCTACTCTCTTAAAATTTAATCTACAAATAATGTAACGAAATCGGTTCCGTCACAAGCAGCATTAAAATATCTTGTATTACTCATATTACCAACATGAGTAGATGTTCCACTATCAAATGGGAAAGTGATACGATCGATTGACGAATTACGTCCACCATCACCTCCACCTAAACTATATCCATAATTTGATGAATTGCAAGCAGTGTTATTATTTCTTGTATTACTCATATTTCCAACATGTGTAGCTGTTCCACTGTCGAATGGGAAGGTAATACGATCAATTGTTGTGTGATTTCCATTATCATTTCCACCTAAACTGTAAGCATAATTTGATGAATTACATACACTACCATTACCTCTTGTACCACTCAAATTACCAACATGTGTTGCTGTTCCACTGTCAAATGGGAAGGTGATACGATCGATTTGAGAGTTATTTCCATAATCAGTTCCACCTAAACTATATCCGTAATTTGAAGAGTTACAACCAGCATTATAATATCTTGTACTACTCATATTTCCCACATGTGTAGCTGTACCACTATCAAATGGGAAAGTAATACGATCAATTTGAGAATGACTTGCAGCACCCATTCCACCTAAACTATATCCGTAATTTGAAGAGTTACAACCAGCATTAGAATATCTCATACTACTCAAATTACCAACATGTGTTGCTGTTCCACTGTCGAATGGGAAAGTGATACGATCGATCATTGTACGATTTCCACCATCAACTCCACCTAAACTATATCCGTAATTCGAAGAGTTACAACCAGGATTTAAACTTCTTGAACTACTCATATTTCCAACGTGAGTAGCTGTTCCACTGTCGAATGGAAAAGTGATACGATCGATTTGAGATTTATTTCCACCATCATTTCCACCTAAACTGTAACCGTAATTAGCTCCAGCTCCACCTCCCATTTTTTCAAACTCAACCCAGTCACTTCCATCATAAACCATAAATTTTTCGAGATTACTATCGTACCATGTATCACCGACTTCGGGAGAAGAAGGTGCTACTTCTTGTACATATTGAGGACCTTTCTTTCGTTGAGGGACTATAATCGACATAGTATTGTCTCCTTTTAAATGAAAAGATAAAAGCGGGAGAGATCCCGCTTTGAATATTTAAGTTCTATCAAATCCAGCATATTCAGAGATATCATAAGTATCATCTAAACTGTAAACTATTTGATTTTGAAAATCTAAATGTAAACATTTAAGTGAACGATCAATATAAATATTGAATCCATTCTCGTGAGCTAATTCACTAAAGTGTGCATCTTCGTTTACATCATTTTCTGTTACTGGGTTTTTACTATGACATTTAAACCAAGGTGGTTGTGCTTGTTTGAAAAAATTAATATCAATAAGACAAAAACCTAAACCAATAAGCCAATTATTTTTTACTAATTGTAAATTATCATTAATTATAGTATCACATCTTTCTAACTCTTGAACCATATTTTGACTGTCTAACTGTAAATGTATACTATTTTTAACTAATCCTTTTAATGGATAATCACCTGAAATAATATCAATATCATCTTTTTCAATATGTTCCACTAATTTAAAAAAACCATCTATAGGTGGAACAATGTCATCATCAATGAAGAGAACGTAATCACAATCGTTATCTAAACACTGTTGGACTAAATTTATTCTTGCTTCATCAACTAGAAGATTACTAACTGTAAATAATGATGTACGATAACCTCTTGGAACTGGTAATTTATTTAAATTAACGGCTAACGGCGAAGATTTGTCTCGAGTTGGAATACAAATACCAATGTGTGGATATTTTTCTGGAACTCTTAGCCGTTCAAAATGATCTAAATCAACTATTTTATTTGTTGCATAAACTAATTTCTTATCTCTCTCACCGTACATCCGTTTCCAAATTTTATCATAATGTAATAATTTTATTGATTTATCTAAAAGTGGTTTTACCTTACAATATTCAAATAAATTTTTGGTGAAGAATGCATCTTCACCCATTGACCAATAACCATCTGGGGCACCAAATTCCCAGAATAATGGAAAAGGAACCTTTTGAGAAACCATATCAATATCTATAAGTGTAAAACCCATTGCACATAGATCTAATTCTCGAACATCTTTACGATTATCAAATCTAATATTATTATCGTAATCATGTGCAGAAATATTTTTGTCTATTCCTGGTAATTTTTTATAATATTCTCCAGCATAAACTAAATGTTCTGGATATTGATTTTGTAAATCTAATAATTTTACTAAAGCATTGTTTGGTGCTACAATATCATCATCTATAAATAAAAGAAACTTTGCATTCCTTTTTAAAGCTTCTTTAACGGCGAGATTACGTGCTTGAGTTACAGGTAATCCCCAAATATCCAAAACATCTTTAGAGACTTCGTTCGGACAATAAAGTCTGTTATAAGCATCAGTCATTGATGTATCAAACTGATCTCTTCTTAAACAAGCTATTAAAAGATCAACTGGTTTATAATTCTTATGTTTATAAAAACTATAATCATCTATTATATTTTCATAATATTTATAAACAAAATTTGGATCACCACTTTGTATAAACATGCGAATTCTAAGAATTGCATCTTGAACAATCTTGTAATCCCACTCATTCAACTCAGTCAACTTTTCAAGTGTATCTCTAGACATTTGGTTGGACGAACGAATATCTAGTTCTACCTGTTTGATAATTTCTATCAAATGTTTCATTATATTGCCTCCGTGTGTGTTTTTGAAAATATAAAAAGAGAACGAGAGAAAGATTAGAGTCCTTCTAAAACGAGAAGGTTAGAGAAATCTCTCGTTCCCTTGAAAATTAATCTACAAAAAGTGTACAGAAATCGGTACCGTCACAAGAACTGTTATAATATCTTATACCACTCAAATTACCAACATGAGTGGATGTTCCACTATCAAATGGAAAAGTGATACGATCGA
>JAOZRH010000163.1 GCA_029931905.1 Fidelibacterota bacterium | reverse complement strand
CTCTAACTCCATAGGAGTTAAATATTTATTACTTCTCTCAATCATTTATTTTATCGTCAACATTGTTATTTAGAGCAAACTTCTTTTAATGCATCTTTGATATCACCGGGAGCATTCACAATTTTTGTAAATTCAGTCATGGTTAAATCTGGGAAACTAATTGCGATTCTAAATCTACCATTTAATGTATAGACAGTATTTTCAGACACTACCATTTCATAACATAAATAAGCAGTATGTTTTAAATTATTATTGTCAATTTTATCCATTATTACTTTATCGCTACTTGTTTCTTGAGTTAATGCAACACCGAAAACAGTTTCATTTTTGCCAGGAATATCTATTCTGTAAACTTTTGTTGTACCACCTTTTTTTGCCGACAATCCTGCTTCCACAGCTTGAATAGCTTCTTTATAATTTTTGAATTTTGCTAATTTGTAAGGATCATCAAAATATGGCATTCCAAACATATAATGATATTTTTTTAATTCTTTAATCGATATTCCATCATTAGAACCAAATGCTTTACCATCACCAAAAACTTTATTCAATGAATTGTTTAATTTTTTTGTATCAACATTCATTCTGTAAACATTACACCAGTAAGTTGGATTTGTATATGCAACTTGAACTTTATTATTTACTTTAGAAAAAGCAACACGAATAGCAGACCCATAAGCACCAAATTTTGTTTTTGATGCATCTGAAATTAAATTATCGTTAGTACAAATTAAAACTTTTCTTTTTGCAAATGGCGAATATTCTCCAACAATTTGAAATCCATTATCTTTTAATTTTGATTTTATATCTGAAACTTTTTCTTCAATAGTTCCTGTAGAATTGCTAACAAGAATATATGGTTTCTCATTTGCAAATAATGAAATACTTAACATTATAATGATGGACACTATAAAACTTATTTTTCTAAATTTCATATTTTCTCCTTTTTTTAATCACTTAAATCATATCTAACTTAACAGTAAAATGTCTCATAATTTCCGCTTCCCAAATAATTTTTAGACCCTTTTTGATTTCATTTCTTCTATCATAAACATTTTTAATTGCAACTGCAACATATTTCATTTGGTCGTTATTATAAACTCGTCGAGGAATCGCAAGTCGCATAAGCTCCAATTTTGGATATCTATTTTCTCTCGTTATCGGATTTCTATCGGCAAGTAAAGTTCCAATTTCTACTCCACGAACTCCAGCTTCTTTATATAATTCTATTGCAAGTAATTGTGCTGGAAATTCACTTTGTGGAATATGAGGAAAAAATCTTTTTGCATCTATAAAAACAGCATGTCCACCTATTGGCGTTTGAATTGGCACATTGAATTTTTGTAAGGTTTTGCCAAGATATTCTATTTGCTTAATTCTACTTTGTAAATATTCATATTCTGTTGCCTCATCTAAACCCTGTGCAAGTGCTCCCATATCTCTTCCTGCCATTCCGCCATAGGTAACAAATCCTTCATAAATAATATCAAAATTCGCAACTTTTTCATAAAGCGATCTATCACGAAATGCAACGAATCCACCCATATTTACAATCGCATCTTTTTTACTGCTCATTGTGCAACCGTCAACAAAGGAAAACATTTCACGAACAATTTCTTTTATTGTTTTTTCTTTGTATCCTTTTTCTCGTTCCTTTATGAAATAAGCATTTTCTGCAAATCGTGCTGCATCAAAAAACACTCTGATTCCATATTTTTTTGAAAGTGCTGAAACTTCTTCTATGTTTTTCATTGATACAGGTTGACCGCCAGAAGAATTACAAGTTATAGTAATAATTGTGATTGGAATTTTTTCTTTTGGGTATTTTTTGTAAATGGTTTCTAATTTTTTTAAATCAAGATTTCCTTTGAAAGGATAATCAGATTCAGTATTAAATGCTTCGTCTATTGTGCAGTCAATTGCTTCTGCTTTTCTCATTTCAATATGACCTTTTGTAGTATCAAAATGTGAATTGCCCGGAACAATATTGCCTTCTTTTAATATTGCAGAAAATAAAATATTTTCGGCCGCCCGTCCTTGATGTGTTGGTAAAAAACTTTGAAATCCAAGCAAGTCTCTAATTGTTTGTCGCAATTTTAGAAATGATTTTGAACCAGCATAACTCTCATCACCTTTCATAATTTCTGCCCATTGATTATCGCTCATTGCACCAGTTCCAGAATCTGTCAATAAATCAATTATCACTTGATCACTTCTTAAATTGAATAAATTAAAATCGGCTTCTTTTATCCACTTTTTTCGATTGATTTTTGTACTTGTTGTAATGTTTTCAATCATTTTGATTTTGTATGGTTCTATGTAAGGTAATTTCATTTTTTATCCTTTTTTTGTCTTTGAAATTTTATACTAATTGAAAATATTTTTTTTAATTATTTTATCATAAATCACCAAATAGTTTAATATTTATTTGTGACAATTCAAATAAAAAAATGATTGTAAAATTACTTATAAATTATTAACTTAACGAAGTTGATATGAAAAAAAGGGGGGAGAGATAGATGCAAAATTTAAATTGGTTGGATTTTAGTGTAATAATTTCATTTTTTGTTGTTATTTTTGCTATTGCAATTTATTACACAAAGAAAGCTGGGAAAAACACAGAAGAATTTTTTTTATCGGGTAGGAATTTACCTTGGTATTTGGCAGGTACAGCTATGGTTGCTATTACCTTTGCTGCTGATACTCCATTGGCTGTAACAGAGCTTATTGCAAAAAATGGAATTGGTGGAAATTGGTTATGGTGGAATATGGCAGTTGGAGCAATGTTGACTGTTTTCTTCTTTGCTCGTCTTTGGCGTCGTGCAGGAGTTATGACGGATGTGGAATTTGTGGAATTGAGATATTCTGGTAAACCAGCGGCGGCATTGAGAGGATTTCGAGCAATCTATCTTGGATTATTTATGAATGCAATCGTGATGGGTTGGGTAAATAAAGCTATGGAAAAAATATTTTCTGTAACAATCCCAGAAGTTAATGGATTTACACTTGTGATAATTACAGCTACAATCATTGCTATTTATGCTTCAATGTCTGGATTGGTAGGAACTTCTAGAACAGATAGTTTTCAATTTGTTTTTGCAATTATCGGTTGTATAATTTTAGCAGTAATAGCCGTTCGATTGCCAGAAGTTGGAGGAATAGTTGCCTTAAAACAAAAAATCGCACCACAACTTTTAGAATTTACTCCAAGAATTGGAAATGTATCTATACACGGAGTTGCAGGCGGGGCATTAGCCTTGAGTGTTGGAGCATTTATTGCTCATATTGGTTTGCAGTGGTGGTCGAGTTGGTATCCAGGAGCAGAACCGGGCGGTGGTGGATATATTGCTCAAAGAATGATGTCTGCAAAAGATGAAAAACATAGTTTATTTGCTACACTTTGGTTTACAATTGCACATTATGCTATTAGACCGTGGCCTTGGATTCTTGTTGCATTGGTTTCTCTTGTTGTATTTCCAAGATCAGAAAGTCCTGAAATTCTTCAGAAACAAAATCCAGTAATGTATAAAGTAGCAGAAAAAGTATTTGAAAACGATGATTTGAGTGGATTAGATAACGAAGTGAAAGCTTCAGTTGGATTTAAAGAATTTTATGAAAATTATGAAAATACTGTTGATCCGGGAAGAATGTATCCAAAAATGATGGTCAGATATTTACCTGCTGGATTATTGGGTTTATTAATTGCGGTTTTCCTTGCTGCTTATATGTCCACAATTGCCTCGCAATTAAATTGGGGAACTTCATATTTAGTAAATGATTTTTATCGTCGTTTTATATTTAAAAATAAGAGTGAAAAACATTATGTTTTGATATCAAGAATAACTTTAGTTTTACTTGTTATATTTTCATTGATTATTACAAAATATTTTTTAACAACAATTTCAGGAGCTTGGGAATTTATTATAAATGCAAGTGCCGGAATTGGTGCAGTATTAATTTTACGATGGTTTTGGTGGCGAATAAATGCTTGGTCAGAAATTTCTGGAATGATTACTCCATTGATTATTTATCCAATAGCAAAATATAAATTTGGTATGGAATCTCCAATGACACTTTATCCGATTGTGATTGGCTCTACTTTAGTATGGCTAATAGTTACCTATTTAACAAATCCTGAAAAACCAGAAGTGCTTAGAAAATTTTATAAAAAAGTTCATCCAGGTGGAATTGGTTGGAAAAAAATTGCAAAAGATATGCCAGAAGTAAAAGGTGATACAGGTTTTGGACGATTATTTTTAGATTGGTTATGTGGAGTTGTACTTGTTTATTCATTTTTATTTGGCATTGGTAAATTGATATTTTTAGAATTTATTCCAGCAATCATTTATTTGTCAATCGCAGTAGTGTCTGCATTAGTAATTTATTTTGATT
>JAOZRH010000294.1 GCA_029931905.1 Fidelibacterota bacterium | reverse complement strand
AAAAATAAAAAGTAAGTTAGTAAATTTCATTTTCTCTCTCCTTTAAAAATAAAAATAAGTTAATATATTTTATTATTTCTATATATAATTTTTAAATATAAAACGGTAAGATTCTTTCGAATCCTACCGTTAAAATTATTTTTAAACTACCGATTTTTGATAGTAATCCCATACTTTTGGGTATTTTTTAATATCAATGTATTGAATACTATTTTCATTTTGTCGAATTGCTTCTAAGCAAACTTTTTCACTTGGAATATTAATATATACTATACTATTTCCATCTTCTCGAACTGCTTCCAAACACATTTTTTCACTTGGACTATCAATATATTGTATACTATATCCATTTTTTCGAACTGCTTCTAGATACATTTTTTCATTTGGATCTTCGATATATTGTATACTATTTCCATTTTGACGAATTGCTTCTAAGCAAACTTTTTCACTTGGATTCTTTATAAATATTATACTATTTTCATCTTCTCGAACTGCTTCTAGATACATTTCTTCACTTGGATCATTAATATATTGTATACTATTTCCATTTTTTCGAACTGCTTCAAGATACATTTCTTCACTTGGATCTTCAATATATTGTATACTATTTCCATTTTGACGAACTGCTTCTAGACAATATTTTTCACTTGGATACTTTATAAATTGTATACTATGTCCATTTTGACGAACTGCTTCCAAATACATTTCTTCATTTGGATTTTTTATATATCGTATAACATTTCCATCTTTTCGAACCGCTTCCAAACACATTTCTTCACTTGGATTATTAATATATCGTATATTGTGTCTATCTTTTCGAATAGCTTCAAAATATATTTCTTGACTAGGATTTTTTATATATATTATATTGTATCCATTTTGACGAACTGCTTCCAAACACATTTCTTCAGTTGGATTCTTTATAAATCGTATACTATTTCCATTTTTTTGAACCGCTTCCAAACAAACTTTTTCACTTGGATTATTAATATATACTATATTATTTCCATTTTGTCGAACCGCTTCTAGACACATTTCTTCAGTTGGATTCTTTATAAACATTATACTATATTCATCATTTCGAACTGCTTTTAAACAATATTCTTCATCTTCCCATTTTTCGAACCATTCTTTAGTATATTTCATTTCTCTTTCCTTTAAAAATAAAAAATAAGTTAATATATTTTACTATTTCTATATATAATTTTTAAATATAAAACGGTAAGATTCTTTCGAATCTTACC
>JAOZRH010000162.1 GCA_029931905.1 Fidelibacterota bacterium | reverse complement strand
CTCTTTTTTGATAAAGAAATAAATAGATCAAATATATTCATAATTTTTTATTTTTTGTTAAAAACTTCCAATCAAGGAGATTATCATGATTAATGTAATCAAAGATGGTGTTAAATTAGATTTAGAAAAATTATATGATGATAAAACTAATAGATATATTTTAAATTTCGATGGATTATACATTGAATGTAATTTTGAGTCATATAAATTATCTTGTGGTAACAAATGTTTTTTAATTTTGGGAGAATTTTGTAATGTAGATATTGGTTCTGAATGTTTAATGACTTGTAAAAAGAATAATATTATAAAATGCAAAGATAAATCAAATATCGTTTGCGGTCAAGCTTGTGTCATTACAAGTGGTGACGATTGTCTAATTATATATGATAATAATTGTAGTGTTACTTGTGGATATAATTGTATAATTATTAGAAAAGATACTAGAGAATTAATAAAACCAAAAAGAGGTCAAACAATAAAAATATGTGAAAATAGCGGATATATCATTGAAGAAACAACAACAGTCAAAATAAATAATAAATATATGACTTTATCAGCTGAAGAAGTTAAAAATCTTCGGAATCAACTTTGTTGTGATTGTCAGGAGGAAAAAAAGAGTGATAACACCTGAAATTAGTTGGTTTGAAAAACATCGTCCACAAACTATAGATGATATGGTTTTTGATGATGAAAGTGATAGAATATTAGCTAAAGAATGGATTCAAAATGGTAGCATTAATGGTAATGTTATTTTATTTGGTCCACCTGGAACTGGTAAAACTACTTTAATTGAAATTTTAATTAAAAATATTGTTAAGGCTAAAAATGATTTATTTCGAATGAAAACTCGAAGTGTTGATGAAATTGATAATAGACTCAAGCCGTTCCTAAATAAGAGACCAGTTAAAAGTAAAATTAAAATTATATATATCGAAGAAATTGACGGTATAAGTCCTCAAGGTCAACGAACTTTAAAAGAAGATTGTTTAGAAAAATATCAAAAATCTTGTAGTTTTTTATGTGCTACAAACTATATTAAAAAAGTAGATAATGCTTTATTGACAAGATTTACTTATAAAATTTCATTAAATTCAAACAACATTGAAGGTATTAAAAATAGATTAAAAGATATTTTAATCAAAGAAGAATGTCAATTTGATGAAAATAAGTTATTAGAATTTGTTCAGAAACATTATAAAAAAGGTTTAAGAGATTTAATAAATGCTATTCAAATTGAAAGTATTAAAACAAATAAACAATTAACATTTGAAAATAGTGAATCATCCTTAAATTTAGAAGGTAATGTTGTTGTTCTGATTTTTAACATTATTAAAACAGTTTTACAAACTAGAGATTTAAATGAACGGCGAAATTTTATGATTCTGCCGTTAAATACAAAAATTGGAAAAGATTATGAACAACTTGTAACAATACTTCATAATAATTATAATATCGATTACGATTCTGTTTACGACATGTTAATTGAAAATAATAATTATTTACCATTACAAGTAATTCTGTCAAAGTATTCAGAAACTACAGATACTAAAAAATTTCCACATTTACATCTTATAAGTTGTCTTTATGAAATGATAGAATGTTGTAGTAAGATAATACCATGAGTTTCGATTTACCATAAAATAAGAGGTTAACATGCTTCAAGAAAAAATCAAAAAAGATTTAATTACTGCTCGAAAAAAGAAAAATAAAAAACTAATATCTAACCTAACTGTTATTTTAGGAGAATTTCAAAGAGGGGATAAGAAACAACTTTCCGATAAGGAATGTATTAAAATTATTAAGAAAATATATAAATTCGAAAAAGAAAGACTATCTCGTATCGATTTAGATAATTCTAAACGAGATACTTCTTTCATAAAACTTCTTGATTCATATCTTCCACAAATGGCATCTGAAGAAGAAATTAGGAATTGGATATCTGAAAATATTGATTTTTCTAAATTCAAAAATAAGATGCAAGCTATGAAATCAATAATGTCACATTTTGGTCAAAATGTTGATGGAAATTTAGTTAGAAAAATCTTGGAGGAGGAGAATGATTAATCTAGATATAAAAGAAGGTAAACCTGTTGGTAAAAGTAAGGATGCTTGGAAAATTGAATCTTATGTTAATCAACATGGATTCATAAAATTCACCAGAGGATTTCAGTTATTTGGTATCAAACCAGGTGTGTATGTTCATACAATTCAATTTGATAAAAAATTGTTTATATATCACAACTCAGAAGGGGATGGTTATAAGGTTAGTTTTGATTCAGAAAATGCAGCATCAATTCATTGTTCGTTAGTTTTTAAAGAAATGGGAATTGATATTTCACTATCCGGTCAAAAAGGAATCAAACTAGAACCAGAAGTTGCTACTTGTGAAGGTGTTATAGGTGTGTTGTATGATTTTTCACATTATATCAAGAAATAATTCTTTAATATTTAAAAAATTCATAAAGAAATAAAGAAGGCAGATAAGTAGTATTTTTTCTTGAATGTTTTTTGGAGCTATCAAGAAATATTTTTCTGATTTAGAATTAATCTAGATCGAGTACATGATAAGATTAATAATCTTTCTCGTGATTGTGTACTTTAAAAAAATAGAATTGATATAAGTGATGCGAGCACTAAAAACGGCAAGAACGGTGGCCACCTAGATCTTGCCGTTTTTTATATTTTCAAGGAGTATATTATGAATTTAAAAAAACTTAATACAAATCAAAAGTATCAAAAAAAGATGTTAGAAAAATATCCATATCTTATTGATAAAGTTGATAAAGTTTTTAACTCAACAAATATTGATGTAAATATTATTAACAGATATAATTTTCGAAAATTATCTTTTAAACATTTAAAAAAAATATATATTTATAATCCATTCATATTAGAACAAATAGTTTCAGAATTAACTCCAAGTGAAATAATTCAACTATTAAAATTAGACTCTAATGGTATAAAATATATACCACTTAATTTAAGGAAACAATCATATTATAAACTTGCAATAAAACGAAACACAATAAATGATGCTAATTTTGACATAAATGATTTATGTCATGAAAACAAGGTTCTTTTACTTCAAAAAGAACCTCATAGAATTCAATATCTTAAAAAACAAAAACAGAAATATTGTTGGGTTGCTCTTAAATCAACGAGATTTCGAAAAATAACTATATTATCACTTATTCGGAACCCATCATTATCTATGTGTGATTATGTTGCACATAGAGTTAATTTAACTAAAAGCGATTTTCTATGTATGCCTAAAAAGATCGCTAAAATTCTAAAAAATAGAGTCAAAATAGAAACATACTAGTTGTGTTCAGTCTCTGAGAACTTAACATAACTATATTTGTAAATTATAGATTAATTCTCAGTTCGACGGTTGATGTAGGGAAAACCTATTTATGCTCATCAATTGGTTGAAGAAATAGTATAATATTTTGGGCGTTTGCCCTTGATCTAGAAAAATGATGGGCATAACATTTTTCTAGATCTTTTTTTCTTTCTAAAAGGAGGTAAGAAAAAGTGCCGATTAAATTTTGTCCAAAATGTGAAACTAAATCAGAAGTTACAAAAAAAGGTTACAATGCAAAAGGTCAACAACGCTGGTTATGTAAAAATTGTGGAAAAACCTTTGTTGAAGAAGGCTCTCCAATTGTGCGCAAAACAAAAAATCAAAAGAAAAAAACACCAGTAAAAGTAACATCAACAAAGACAACAGAAGATAAAAAAATTAAAACATTAATCAAAGTCAATGCTGTTGATGTAAAATCTGTAAATGGTGATATTTCAGTAGACGAAGCTTTTGAAATGGTTTCAGATTATTTCCGAGAAGTCACTAAAACAGAAGTGAAAGAAACTAAAAAAGATGGTTTAAAAACCATCACATTTAAAGTAAGAACAGGAACCAAAGGTGTTACAATTATCTGAAATTGAAATTGATAGAGGTGATATATTAACAGATGAAGAACTCATTTATCAATGTGTCACCTCTACAATATACAATCAAAAAATCTTTGATTTTATGATCTTAAAAAAAATTAAAGAAATTGTCATCAGAGACGATATACAATATTTAGAATTTTTCAAATTTTTTAGAAATATATCAAATAGAATTTATTATCGTAGATCATATATTTTTAAAAATAGATATGAAGAAAACGATTATATTATTAAAGTTATTGAATGTTTGGATAACTTTAATGTTTTTGTTTATGAATATAATACTATCAAGAAAAAATATTCATCTTTGTTGAAATGTTTAAAACTAATAGATAGTATTGAGATTCTAATTGAGGATTACAGATGATTAAATTTGATATGGAAAAAATAAAGAGATATGGTCAAAAAATTGATGAACATCTTATCGTTTCATGCATCTCTGCTCCAAATATGGTTTCAAAAAGAATCAAATCGGCAAGAAATAAAAA
>JAOZRH010000161.1 GCA_029931905.1 Fidelibacterota bacterium | reverse complement strand
TTTGGTAACATAACATGTGCAATACCGCCAATTTTATTCTCATAATCGTAAGCAACAACAGCAACACAAGAGCCCAAAGGACTTGTGGTAATAATATCATCATGGCGTGAGCCGACATCAAGTTCACCTGATTGAACATATTTGCTTTCAGATAAATTTATTCTTTTAACCAATGTTTTACTTCTCCAATATTAATATTTTATTTTTACTAATCATTAATATAAATATTTATGATGAAAACTCCTAAACTTTGTTGAAATATCATTTTTTCAAATTTTTAATGTTTAAAAGTTTAAGCGTTACCAAATAACCACAATGGTCAGATGCGATAGAATCTTGAATAACTTTTGCTTCCATAATTGCCCACCTATCTTTCGGCAAGAACATTACATAATCAATTTTTCTTTTTGGATTGTTGGAGGGAAATGTCGGCTTTGGATCTTTTTTATTATAAGATGAAGTCCAAACATTTTCGAGAAGAGTTATGGTTTTACTTTTTGGGGTATCGTTTAAATCGCCTGCTAAAATTGTTGGATATTTATTTTGTGAAAATATTTTATTAATTGTTTCAGCTTGTTTTAATCTATCCTTTCCACTTTCTAAATGATTGAAATGTGTACTAATAAATGAGATTGTATCTTCTGATGATAAAATGGTTGTAATTTCAATTGCACTTCTTGGTTCATTTCCTTCCGAAAAGGGTAGGGCAATATTTCTTGTGTGAAAAAATGAAAATTTTGATAAAATAGCATTTCCATATTCGCCACCATCAAAATTCATTGCTTTTGCAAATAATGAATTCATTTTTGTTTTTACACCTAATTCTGTCGCTAAATCATATTTCATTATTCTGTTTGTTTTGAAATCCACTTCTTGTAATGCAACAAAATCAGGATTTGCATCATTTATTATTTTAGCAATTTTATCAAAATCAAAGTCCCCATTTGTTGTAGCACCATGAAGAATATTGAACGATAAAATTTTTATTATTTTATTATTATTTACCGTTTGAGATATTCCCATATTACAGAAAAAAACCACTATAAATATGATTATTATTGTTTTAAGCTTCATACAAAAATATACAATTAAAAAATTCAATTCCCAAATTATATTGTGAAATGTCTTTATAACTTTTGAAGTTTAGTAAAGCTTAAATTTAAATAAAATGTTAAAATATTTTAAATTAGATTAAAAATATTGTAAATTACAGCTATGGAAAGAAAATATAAAACAGTATCATTTTATACACTGGGTTGTAAACTTAATCAATCAGAAACGAGTGCGATTGAAAATGAATTTATTCAAAATGGATTTAAGGTTGTTCCTTATGGTGAAAAGAGCGATATAACAATTGTTAATACTTGTACAGTAACAAATCGAGCATCAAAAAAAAGTCGGAATATTATTAAACAGGCAAAAAGATTTTCACCAGATGGAAAATTGTTTGCGGTTGGATGTTATTCACAAGTATATTGGGAAAAGTTAAAAAAAATTCCTGAGATTGATTTTATACTCGGTAACAAAGAAAAATTTCAAATTTTTGAATATTTAAAAAATTCTGAAGATAAGGAATTATCGAAAGTTGCTGTTGATACAATAAAAAAAGATGAATATTTTGTTAAAGAATTCACAAGTACAACCGAAAGGACAAGAGCCGTTTTAAAGGTGCAGACGGGTTGTAATAAATTCTGTAGTTATTGTATAGTTCCTTATGCTCGGGGATTGCCAGTTAGTAGAAATTTCAATGATTCTGTAAACGAAGCGAAAGATCTTGTAAGAAAAGGTTTTAAAGAAATTGTTCTTACTGGGATTGATATCGGTTCGTATTCTTATGAAGATAAAAAATTAATTAATTTAATTCAGGAAATTGAAAAAATCGATGGAATTAAAAGAATTAGAATTTCTTCCATTGAGTTAAATTCATTGTCTGACGAATTAATTTTACATGTGGCAAAATCAAAAATAATCGCTCCACATTTTCATTTATCTCTTCAAGCTGGTTCTGATGAAATTTTAAAAAGAATGAGAAGACGATATTCTACAGCCGAATTTTTTAAAAAAGTTAATTTTATTAGAAAAAATATTCCAAATGTATCGCTTGGAACAGATGTGATTGTTGGCTTTCCGGGTGAGAGTGAAAAATTGTTTAATGAAACATATGAGTTTATAAAAAAAGTGGAATTTAATCATTTGCATATTTTTAGATATTCAAAAAAAGAAGGCACACCAGCAGCATTAATGCCAGATCAGATTAATGAAAAAGTGAAAAAAGAAAGAAGTCAGAGATTAAGAAATCTTGAAAAAAGTTTAAAAAATAAATATATAAATAAATTTATTGGTAAAACTGTATCTGTTCTTTGTGAAAAACATGATGCGGATAATTTTTATGGGTTTAGTGAACATTATGTTAAGGTTAAGATTGAGCCAAAAATTGAGGAAAAATTAAAAAAATCATTCGTTAATGAATTTTTAAATGTTTATATTATTGGTGAAAATATAGATTCTTTAGTTGGAAAAATAGAGTAATACCTTATAGTGAAAAAATATTATATTGGCATAGCTGGAAATATTGGAGTGGGGAAAACAACATTCACAAAAATGCTTTGTGAAAAATATGGTTGGGATCCACATTTTGAAGTTGTGATTGATAATCCGTATTTAAAAGATTTTTATAAAGATATGAAAAGGTGGAGTTTTCACCTGCAAATTTTCTTTTTGTCAAAGAGATTTCAAGTTCAAAAACAAATCTCTAATTTATCAAATACAATTGTGCAAGATAGAACGATTTATGAAGATGCTAGGATATTCGCTCGTAGTATTTATGAAATTGGGAATATGACAAAACAAGATTGGGATAATTATAATGAGCTTTTTAATGAAATGACATCTTATTTAAGAAAACCAGATTTGATAGTTTATTTAAAGGCCTCAACAGACACATTAATTGATCATATTATGTCACGAGGTAGAGATTACGAGAAAAATATTGATCTTGAATATTTACATTTATTAAATATTCATTATGATAAATGGATACTTGATTTAGAAAAAACTGGAGCAATTGAAACACTAACAGTTGATATGAACGAACATGATATTATTGATGATAAAGGGTTTAGAGAGTCTTTGTTTGAAAAAGTACATAAAAAATTGAATAAATAAATATTATAAAAATATAATGGAGGAAGACAAATGAAAATTACAAAAGTTAAAACAAGTAGTATTTCAAAAATAAATTACGATGATTTAAAATTTGGAGTTCATTTTTCTGATCACATGGTTATTCAAGATTATGAAGATGGAAAATGGGGGGAATTACAAATTGTTCCTTTCGAAAAATTTCCAATGAGTCCTGCAAATATTACTTTACATTATGGTCAAGCAATTTTTGAAGGTATGAAGGCTTTCAATGGAGTTGATGGTAAAATTCGTTTATTTCGTCCGAAAGATAATATAGCTCGTTTTAATAGATCTGCAGAAAGAATGGCAATGCCAAAGGTGAATGAGGAAGAATTTTTAAACGGTTTGCTTAAATTAATAGAGTTAGATCAAAAATTTATACCAAAAAAAATTGGTGAATCGCTTTATATTCGACCATTTATGATTGCAACTGATGAATTAGTTGGTCTAAAAGCCTCTTCAAAATATAGATTTATGATAATAACTACACCTGTTGGTCCATATTTTTCTCAGGGATTAAAACCTGTAAGAATAAAGGCAGAGATGAAATATTCTCGCGTTCCTACAGGCGGTTTGGGTGAAGTAAAGGCGGCTGCAAATTATGCCGCAAGTGTATATGCAACAAAAAAAGCAAAAGAGCAGGGGTTTTCACAAGTTTTATGGCTTGATAGTAATGAACATAAATATATTGATGAGGTTGGCGCAATGAATATTATGTTTGTAATTGATGATGTTTTAATAACACCGACTCTTGAACAAAAGACGATTTTGCCCGGAATTACTCGATATAGCACATTATCTATTGCTCGTGATCTTGGTTGGAAAGTTGAAGAAAGAAAAATTGAGATTGAAGAGCTTGTAAAAGCTTCTAATAATGGAACATTACAAGAGGTTTTTGGTGTTGGAACGGCAGCTATTATTGCACCTGTGGGAGAAATATTTTACGAAGGGAAATCAATAATAGTTAACAATAATGAAATAGGTAAAAAATCACAAAAAATATTTGATACTATTACTGGCTATCAATACGGAAAAATTAAAGATATTCATAATTGGATATTGGAATTATAGAAATTAATTAATAAATGGTTAAATCTTATTAATGTATAAGGTTTACTCATAACTATATTTTTAATTAAAAATTTTAAAGGAGAATGTTTATGGACGCAATTATTACTGTATTATTAGCAACACCGATTTATTTGATTATATTTGTTATTCTTGTAATCGTGATAATTTTTGCATTAATCAAAAGGTTGTTTAAGCTTTTAA
>JAOZRH010000160.1 GCA_029931905.1 Fidelibacterota bacterium | reverse complement strand
AAATTGAAAAAAGGATTCTTGTTTTATTTAAATATTTTTTGTATTCTTTCATCAAAATAAAAAGGAGAAATATGCAATTAGGATTTATCGGATTAAAATATTCAGGGAAAAGCACATTATTTGAATTGCTTACTAAAAATCATTTTGAAAATGCAAATACAGGTATCGGAGAAGTTAGACGAGGACAGGTAATTGTTGAAGATAATCGTATACAAAAATTAAGTGAAATTTATAATCCCAAAAAAACCACTTATGCAAAATTTGATTGTGTTGATATCACAGGAATTTCTTCAGATAGCAGACAAAATATTTCCAGTAAATACTTAGAATCAGTTAGACAAGTTGATGGATTAGTTGCCGTTATTCAAATGTTTGATGGTGTAAATTTTGATGGAAGTGATTTTAAAATTGATCCAATAAATAATATTAAATCAATTGAGGAAGAATTGGTGATTAGCGATTTAATGATTTTAGAAAATCGACTCGAAAAAGTTGAAAAATTAAAATTTAGAGCAGCACCAATTTATGATCCAAAAGAGCATGAAGTTTTATTAAAATGTAAAAAAATATTAGATGAAGAAAAACCGTTAAGAAATGAAAATTTTTCTATCGAAGAAAATAAATTGCTAAGCGGATTTCAATTTCTTTCAAAAAAAGAATTAATAATTGTATTAAATTTCGATGAAGGAAATTATTCAAAGAAAAATGAATATCAATCAGAAATCGGAGCAACATTTCCAAATATTGCAATAACTTCCGTTTCGGCATTAGAAGAAAAAGAAATTCAGGAATTGGATTCTGAAGAACAGATAGAATTTATGAAAGATATGGGAATTGACGAACCTGCAATAATACAGGTAATAAAAGCTGCATATAAAGGATTAGGTTTAATCAGTTTTTTTACGGTTGGTGAAGATGAAGTTAGAGCTTGGACAGTTAAAGAAAATTCAAATGCAAAAGAATCTGCTGGAGCAATTCATTCAGATTTAGAAAAGGGATTTATTCGTGCAGAAGTTATTAATTATAATGAATTTATCAAATATAATTCTCTTTCAAAGGCAAAAGAAAATGGTGCAATACGAGTAGAAGGCAAAAATTATACTGTCATAGACGGCGACATTTTAAATATAAGATTTAATGTTTAAATTAATTGTTTTTTGCTAAGTTATTTTCTGATAGCTTCCAAATCTTCTTTTGTATCAACTGACGGAGATTCTTCTTCTGTAATATTCACACCAATACTATAACCATTTACCAAAAATCGTAATTGTTCGAGCGACTCTGTTTTTTCAAGTTCTGCTTGTGGCAATTTTATAAAATCAATAATAGCGTCTTTACGATAACAATATAATCCCAAATGTTTGTAAGTATTTGGCGGAACCGTTTCCCAATTATTTCTTGGATATGGAATGGTAGATCTCGTAAAATACATCGCTTGATTTTTATTATTTATTACAACTTTTACTCTATTTGGATTTTCCCATTCATCTTTATTTTTGAAATTTGTTGCAGTTGTTGTCACTGAAAATTGCTTATTGTTTTGCAATAATTTTATTGTATTATCAATAACTTTTGGTGAAATAAATGGCTCGTCTCCCTGAATATTTACGATAATATCAGCATCATATTTTTGTAATATTTCACCTATCCTTTCCGTTCCACTGCGATGATTTTTACTTGTCATTTCTACTGCACAATCATAATTTTCTACATTTTGTTTTATACGAATATCATCTGTGGCAACAATAATTTTATCTACAAGCTTTGTTTTTCTAACTTGATCGATCACTCGTCTTATCATTGTTTTACCGAAGATATCAATTAATGGTTTTCCCGGAAATCTCGTAGATTCGTATCTTGCTGGAATAACTCCGATTACTTTATATTTGTTTTTTTTACTCATATTAATTTATTTTCACTTATTTTTAAAAATGTATTTATAATTGAAACATTTCAACTAACATATTTGAAATAATTCTTGCTTTTTGTTGATTAACAGTGCCAATTTTTTTTACTAATCTTGATTTATCTATTGCTCTAATCTGATCTAATAAAATTAAACCGTTTTTATTTTGAAATTTTAATTTTGGTCTAAAAATAAATTCAAACCCTTTACTTGTTAATGGTGCAATTATTACTGTTTTTAAAATATTCATTTCATTTGGAGAAACAATAATACTTGGTCTTATTTTTTTTATTTCAGAACCTACAGTTGGATTTAAATTGACTAAATATATATCAAATCTTTTTACCATTCCCACACTTCCAAATCATCATCATTTAACATATCATTTAATAAACCATCGTCATTAGCAAATTTGTTCTCTTCTAATGTTTTTGCTATACTTTTTTGCCAATCTTTTCTGATTTGATTTTTTTTCGGTTTAATTAAAATACCATTATCAACTATTTCCAAATCAAGTTTTACATTTTCTAAATTCATTTTTTCAATAAATGGCTTAGGAATTCTAATTCCTCTCGAGTTTCCTATTTGTATTAATTGTGTCATTTTATCCTCTATTTATTTAAATCATTGTAAGTATAATGTAATTACATTATAAAGTCAAGAAATTAATCCTTTTAATTAAACTCAAATATTATTGTTTGTTATTTTTTTCAACAAATGATAAAAAAGTAAAAAAATACTTGACACTTACTACAACATTCATTATGTTACTACTGCATTAGGAGATATACGACAATAACAGGAGATAAAATGAAAAAAAATACTACACTATCAAAATTTGAATGGGAAATAATGAAAATACTTTGGAATACAAAAAAAAATATTTCAGCTAGAGAGGTATTAGAAAAATTATCAAAAAATAATCAACGAGCTTATACAACAATTCAAACCTATCTTGAGCGACTGGTAAATAAGAAATTTTTACAAAAAGAAAAAATCGGATTAGTAAATTTCTATTCTACGGTAGTCAAAAAAGAAAATGCCCTAAAAAATGAAACAAAAAGCTTTGTCGATAAATTATTTCAAGGATCTTATTCACAATTAGCCGCATTTTTATTTGATACGAATTCGCTTAAAGAAAATGATTTAAAAATAATTAAAAAAATGATTAAAAAGAGAGGTACTAATGAATAATATAATTACATTTATTAATCAAATTTCCGAAAACTGGTATTCAGTAATTGTTCCACATTCATTTCAATTGCTAATCATTTTTGCAATAATCATCATAATAGATAAATTATTTAAGAAACAATCTGCAATATTCGGTTATGGACTTTGGCTAATATTTATATTGAAAGCATTAATACCAATTAAAATTTCGCTATTTACAAACAACGAAACAATTTCAAACATAGTTTATTTTAATGAAATAGTTGCTAAACCAATAGAAATTGTGGCACCAATTAGTGTTCAATTATCATTGGCAAGTATATTATTTATTATTTGGTCTATTGTGATTATTTTCTTAGTGTCAAAATTGATTTATACTGAGAGACATTTTCATCGAATACTAAATAATTCAGAAGAAATCAAAAAAAACCAATTATTACTCGCAATAAAAGAGAAAATTGGGATTAAGAAAAAAGTTCAGTTATTTACTTCTGAAAAAATTCCAGCACCATTCACAATAGGAATTTTCAAACCAAAAATTTTTATTCCCAAAGAATTGTTCAAATCAAATGCAGATCAATTAAAAAGTATTCTTGCACACGAATTAGCACATATAAAGCGAGTAGATATTTTACCGATTATTTTACAAACAATAGTGAATATATTTTATTTTTTCAATCCATTTATCTGGTTTGCAAATCGTAATATTAATTATTATAGAGAGAAAGTTTGCGACGAAATTGCGTTTACAAATTTAGGAATTGAACCACAAAAATATGGAAAAACACTATTATCAAATTTAGAACTTTTATTTGTAAAAAAACCGAGACCAATTCTTGCAAACAATCTATTTTTATCAAAAAATATAATAATCAAAAGATTAGAATCATTATTTAAACAAAAGGAGAAAGTTATGTTAAAACTAAAAAAAACACATTGGATTTTTTTGATAATGCTCGTCATATTGACGGTGCTGCTGTCTTGTGGAAAAGAAAGTGTGAAAAAAAAGAACTCTATTAACAAAACAGAATATTACTCACCAGCAATTCCATATGATAATACTGGAGAAATCATAATTGATTGCAATCCTGAAAGTAATGAACGTAAGTATAAATTTAAATTTCCAATGAAAGTGTTAATTAATAAAAATGGAGATGTAAAAGAATTATCTGAAGAAAATATTAACAGATTGAAAGAATTTTATAAACATAAAGACAACCCGATTACAATTCCAATAAAACAGGTTATTGAGACAATAAAAAATACAAAATTCAAACCAATTTTAAAGGAAGGAAAAGCTACTGAAAGTTGGATTGAGTCTCCTATTTTATTTAATTTTTTAAGAGATAATGATGATAGTTCACAAGTCTCGGAAAAAGA
>JAOZRH010000293.1 GCA_029931905.1 Fidelibacterota bacterium | reverse complement strand
AGATATTTTGCACAAATAGCGGGTGGAATAGAAGAGCTTGCAGTTGCAGAATTGAAAGAATTGGGAATAAAAAAAGTAAGACAAATTTATCGTGGTGCTTGGTTTAATGCAAGTTTGGAACAGCTTTACAAAGTTAATTATTGTAGCAGATTAATAAATAGAGTTTTGGCTCCACTATTGAGTTTTGATTGTCACAGTACAAATTATTTAGAAATAACTGCATCAAAAATTGAGTGGGGAGAAATATTTTCTGTTGATGATACATTTGCAATATTTTCGACTGTTTCTAATAGTAAAATAAAACATTCACAATATGCTTCACTTGTGCTAAAAGATACAATCGCAGATTATTTTCGTAAAAAAACTGGAAAGCGACCAAGTGTTGATACGGACAATCCAGATGTTTGGATAAATTTACATATTGAAAGAAACAGAGCTCAAATAAGTTTAGATACTTCTGGTGGATCGTTACATAAAAGAGGATATAGATTGCATAGTGTAAAAGCACCAATGCAGGAGATTCTCGCATCAACAATAATAAAAAAATCCGGCTGGAATGGTGAGACAAAATTAATTGATTTGATGTGTGGAAGTGGAACTTTACTTGCCGAAGCACTTTTGAAATACAAAAAAATTCCATCGTCATATCATAGAAAATACTTTGGTTTTGAAAAATTACCTGATTATGATAAGAATAAATGGCAAGAAGTAAAATCTAATTGTGATAAGCAAATAAGAGATTTACCGAACGATATTATTTCAGGAAGTGATATTGATAAAACAGCAGTTTCGGCTACACAAATAAATCTAAAAAGTATTCCACAGGGAGAGAAAATAAAAATCAAACAAATAGATTTTCGTGATATTCCCGAAATAAAAAATGCTACAATAATTTGTAATCCACCTTATGGAATTAGAATGGGAAATGAAAATAAATTGAGAGAATTATATCAAGATTTGGGTGATTTTTTAATACAAAAATGTAGCGGAACAACTGCTTGGATTTATTGTGGAAATAGAGAATTGATAAAATCAATTGGTTTGAAAACCAGTGCCAAAATTCCATTAAAAAACGGTGGGTTAGATGGACGATTGGTTAAGATTGAGATTTATTGATATAATTTAATTTTTCGAATTTAATATAATTTTATCTATAATCCTGATATTTCAAATATATTGGGAAGAATAATGAAATATCTACAGTTCCACTAATTAACATAAAAAACATTCGAAATGAAAATATGCTTGGTAATTGAAT
>JAOZRH010000034.1 GCA_029931905.1 Fidelibacterota bacterium | reverse complement strand
CAATTATTTTATTTTCATAAATAATAACAGCACCAACAGGAATTTCCTTTTGATCATAAGCTTTTAATGCCTCCAAATAAGCATATTGCATCCATCTTTTATGTATATTGTTGTTTATCACTTATCACATTTCACTTATCACATTTCACATTTCACTTATCACATTTCACTTATCACTTATCACATTTCACTTATCACTTTTTAAACATCAAAACTCTATCATCTTTTTGATAATCTTTCACAAATTCCAAATTTTCATAATTTTTAAAAATTTCTTCCAAATCTTTTCGTTGATCATTACCAATTTCCAAAGCCACCCAACCATCATCTGTCAACCAATCTGTAAATTTCTTGGCAAAATATCTATAAAATTCCAATCCGTCATTATTATCAGTTAAAGCCATTGGTGGTTCATAATATCTCACATTTTTATCTAATTTCGGAAATTCGTCTTTTGAAATATATGGCGGATTACTAACAATAATATCATATTTTTTTTGTGGAATATATTTATAAACATCTTCGTTAATTACCGAAACTCTATCTTCAAGATTGTGAAAATTTATATTTTTAGTAAGAATTCCAATCGCATCTTTTGAATATTCTAAAGCATCGATTTGAACATTTGGTAAATGTTTAGCCAAAGCCACTGCAATTGCTCCACTTCCAGAACCAATATCTAAAATTTTAACATTTTTTTGTGAATGTTTTTTATATTTTTTTATAACTTCTTCTACTAAAATTTCAGTTTCGGGTCTTGGAACCAATACTGTCCTATCAACTACAAAAGAAAAACCATAAAAATCTGTTTTACCAATTATTTGTTGAACAGGCTCATTATTAGCACATTTCAAAAGATAGGATTTGAATATTTTTAATTCTGTTTCTGTCAATGGTTTATTAAAATTCAAATATAATTCCATTCGTGAACATTTCAAAACATCAGTCAACATCCATTCAATAGATGTTTTTGCATCATCAATATTTTTCTCTTTTAAATAGTTAGTTGACCAATTTAATATATCAACCACTCGCCAAATCTTTTTATTTTGTGTCATTTATTAGATTCCACACTCTAATTAACTCTTTTACAAATGAAAAAAGTTACATTTATTAATTAGTATCTATAAATTTTTTAATTTCTCTATATTATCCGCAATTTTTAACTGTTCAATAATGTCATATAAATCACCATCCATAATGCTTTGAAGTTGATGAGTTGTATAATTTATTCTATGATCTGTCACACGACCTTGTGGAAAATTATAAGTACGAATTTTTGCACTTCTATCACCAGTAGATATTTGTGATTTTCTATCTTTATCTCGTTCAATCTTTTGTTTATCAATTTTATCCTGTAAAACTCTACTAGCTAATATCATCAGCGCTTTTGCTTTATTTTTATGTTGAGAACTTTCATCTTGACACGAAACTACAATGCCAGTAGGCGCATGCGTAATCCTTATTGCAGATTCAGTTTTATTAACATGTTGACCACCTGCACCAGAAGCTCTAAAAGTATCAATACGAATGTCTTTATCTTGAATATCAACCTCTACCTTATCCGCCTCAGGCAAGACAGCAACAGATGCCGCAGAAGTATGAACTCGTCCCTGTGTTTCTGTAGTTGGAACTCGCTGAACCCTGTGAACTCCCGATTCATATTTCAATTGACCATAAGCACCATCACCCTTCAACATAAATGTAATTTCTTTAAAACCACCAAGCCCAATTGGACTTGACGATAAAACTTTCAATTTCCATTTTTGTCGTTCTGAATATCTTGAATACATTCGAAATAAATCAGCTGCAAAAAGTGCCGCCTCATCTCCACCTGCTCCACCTCTGATTTCAACTATCGTGTTTTTATCATCATTGGGGTCTCTTGGAATAAGTTCAATTTTTATCTTTTCTTCTAATTTTTCTCTTTGTAAATGCAAATCATCTAATTCTTCTTTCACAATTTCTTTTAATTCTTTATCATTTCCTTTTAGAATACTTTCATCATCTTCAATATTTTCCATTAATGCTTTATATTTTTTATACGATTGCATTATTGGTTCAAGATATTTTTGTTCACGAGAAACATCGGCAAATCTATTTTGATCTTGAATTACATCAGGATTACTCAATTCTTTAATTAGACTATCATATTTATTCTTTAATTCTTGTAATTTTTTTAACATAATTTCACTTTTTATAAATTAATTTTGATTAACATAAAACTTACATCGACACTTCCCAAGTATCCTTAACATTACTTTTCCAATCAGCAAATTCTTCATTACCACCACGAACTTTCCAATCAGAATCTATAACAAGACGAGATGAAATTCCTCCTCGTGGATTACATAACATTAATAATCTCAATCTTTTCGGTTCATAAATTTCCATCAAATGATCGTAAATAATATTAATTAATCGTTCATATGACACAATAACATTTCGCATTTGATAAACATATTCTTTCAACGATCTCAATTCAATCACACTATTCTCTGGATAAAATGTCAAATAAACATCTGCAAAATCAGGTTGTTTCTGAACCCCCAAAAAAGTAAACTCAGGTATTTTAATTTTTATCTCATAAGCTTCATGAGTCGGATTTGGTATCGCCTTTAAAATATTTTTATCTATAGATTTATATGTTATATTTTTCATCTCAATTCTCTCCACTTTAACTTGAAATAAACTCATGTATTATTGCTAATGATTCATATCCACCAACTTCAATTGCCTCTTTTACAGCTATTAAGGCAGAATTATTTTCATCTAACAATCTATATTTTTTCTTTGAACTTCCAATAATATAATCCAATCCATACTGCTGAGCAATCGTAATAAATGCACTTTCCAAAATTGTTCTTTTAGGAAGCATATTAGAAAAATTGGATAATCCTACAGAGAAATGAACACCTTGAAAATATTTATCATTATGAATCATTTCCATTGCTTGTAAAACTGTTTTTGTTCTATCTTCAAAATCAACTCCAATTGGAGCAATTCCCGGATCTAAAATTATTTCGTTATTTGGAATATTATATTTTTTTGCCTTTTCTACTAAACGCTTTCCTGTTTCATAAATTTCATTTGCACTACTATTTGAAGCCTTTTCGCCATTTATCTCTCTTTCACTTAAAATCAAAATCGGAATAAACGGTGTAATTTTATACAAATCGAAAAAATCTAATCGCAATTCAGAAATGGAATTTACAATTGGTTTTTTATTATTTGCTTTATTTACATCGTATGTTTCAAGTCCAATTTTTTGCATTTCAAAAGAAGGCGTATCAAGTGCAAGTGGCAAATCTACTTCGTCTTGAACACTTTTGATTACTTTACAAAAAATGTCAGAACTTCGCATTCCAACATTCACATCAATATATTTCACATTCTTTTTAACTTGTGTTTTCGCTAATTTTCTTATTCCATCAAAATCATTTTCTTCAAATAATTTATTCGTAGAAGGAATTGAATCGTTTATACTTTCACCGATAATTGTTAGATTTTCTATTGGACTATATTTTTTTTTCATCATTATAAAAACAATTAAAAATTTTGATTTATTTTCCTTTTCTTAACCTTGCTTCTACAAAATTAAGAAAAACTTACTATACTCATACATTATGTTGTTAACATCTGTAAAACTTTACATCAGAGTGTAAATTGTTATTCAATTGCCTTTGCTATATATTGGGTTCCAACATGCTTTTCCCATTCATCACCAAATCCCTCTTTTAAAGCAGTAATAGCACATTCTATTTGCTTATCATCAGGAGGAGAGGTTGTAATTCTCTGTAGCCATAATCCGGGTTTTACCATCCAAGAAAGCCATTTATTTTCTATCTGCTTACTTGTAAATTTCAAACCTTCATAACCAATCCCCATCACAAAAGGCATCATCGGCAAATGTATCAAAATACGATTTGTCAATGTCAAGGTTCCTAAAAAATAAATTAACACACTATCAATCATAGCATAAATAATTATTGTAAATATCAATGTAATGAATAAAAAACTTGTTCCACATCGTGGATGAAAGGTAGAATATTTATGAGTTGATTCTATACTCATATCGGCACCATTTTCGAAAGCATAAATAGTTTTATGTTCTGCCCCGTGATATTCAAAAAGTCTTTTTACATCTTTCATCAAACTAATGATCAATAAATATGCAAGAAAAAATACAATTCTAAAAATACCCGCTACAACATTAAATGCCCAAGCAGTCTTTTCAATTGTAAAAATTTTTGTTGTTAAAAATAATGGCAATATAAGAAATAAACTAATTGATAATCCAAAAGCAAAAAGAATACTCAAATATTCTAATACCTTGTTCCAAAATGAATCTTTATTATTATTTTCTTCTGGATATGCTTTCTCGGCTGAAAATGTCAAAGTTTGCATACCAATTTTCATAGCTTCAAAAAGTGAAACAACTCCACGAATAACTGGATACCCAAAAATCTTTTTTCGTTTTGTTAAAGAAATAAATTCCTTCCTTTCTACCGCTATCTCACCATCTGGAGTTCTAACTGCAGTCGCATAAGCTCCCGGAACTCGCATCATAACACCTTCGATAACCGCTTGTCCACCAACTAAAATGGATGTCTTTTGAAGAATAATTATTAGATAACTTTTAATTAATCTAAAAAAATAACTCATTTATTTTTGGCTCTTCAAGTTATATTTTTTATTAAATTTTTCAATTCTTCCAGCGCTATCCAATATCTTTTGTTTACCTGTGTAGAAAGGATGGCACTCAGAACATATTTCTACTTTTATTTCTGGTTTAGTACCTTGTGTTTCAAATGTGTTTCCACAAACACAAGTTACTACTGTTTTCCCATATTTTGGGTGAATCTTTGATTTCATTCTTTTCTCCTAATTTCAAAATGTCTCTCAATTTGTTCATTTTTTCGAACACTAATTTTAAGCAATTTATTTATAATATGCAAGTAATATACAATATTTATTTTAAAGGTAATTTTGATTTAATACAATTCAAAATCAACTTGATTTTTAATTGCCTCAATATCCTTTTTTAACTTCTTATCCGTTTTTAATCTACTCTCCATCAAATTACATCCATGGATTATTGTAGTATGATCTCTTCCACCTAATTTCATTCCAATTGTTTTCAATGAAGAACCGCTTAATTTCCTACTCAAATACATTACAATATGACGAGCAAAAGCAATTTCCTTTACTCTAATTTTCCCTATTATTTCATTTTCTGTAAGATTATAATATTTTGCTACAGTTTTTAGAATAACTTCAAATGATACTATTGTCTTTTTTTTTGCAGATAAAATTTCACCAACTGCTTTTTTTGCCAATGCTAATGTAATATCTGTGTGAGTTAAGGAACTATATGCAAAAATTCTTGTCATCGCCCCTTCTAATTCTCTAACATTTGAAGTAATATTTTTTGCAATAAAATCCAATATTTCATCTGGAATAAACAAATCATCTATACTTGCCTTTTTTTGTAAAATTGCAATTCGCGACTCATAATCTGGTGGCTGAATATCAACCATTAATCCGCATAAAAATCTCGAAACCAATCTCTTCTCTATTCCGTGTAATTCCTTTGGTGTTTTGTCAGAAGTAATAACTATCTGTTTCTTTTTTTGATACAACTCGTTAAAAGTATGAAAAAATTGTTCTTGTGTACTGTTCTTTCCATCAAAAAATTGGATATCATCAATTAATAAAACATCTGCTTTTCTATAAATATCACCAAATTCATTCATTTTATTTTTCTTAATTGCTTCAATAAAATCAAACATAAACTTTTCACTTGATACATAAATTACTGATTTATTTGGATTATGTGCAATTACCATATTACCAATCGCATGCAATAAATGCGTTTTACCTAACCCTGTTCCACCATAAATAAGTAACGGATTAAAAGCTGTATTACCTGGCGATTCTGCAACCGCTCTACTCGCAACTTTTGAAAATTGGTTATTTGGTCCTTCCACAAAACTATCAAATGTATATCCTTCATATAATTGTGGATTTCTATTAATTTCAGGATAATCTTTTTGTGATGGAAATAGATTCTTGTTTTCCTTTTTTGGGGATATTCCAACAGAATTTTTTCCCTGGTCTTCCGAATTATTTGATTTAACACTTTCTACTTGATTTATCACAAATTGCAATTGAACATCACCCTTTGCATTCCTTTTTAAAACATCATTTATCATATGTTTATAATTTGTTTCCAGCCATTCAAAATGAAATTTATTGGGAACATTGATTTTAAATAAACCATCATTAAATGAAACTGGCTCTATAGTTTTAAACCAAGCTTGATATGTATGCCCAGGAATAGTTTGTTTTATCTCTTTTAAAGACAACTCCCATATTTTCGTTACTAAATCATTCATAATTTTTCTTACCTTATCAACATACTTTTATTTTTTTAAATTCATTGTTCCAATTTATTATTATTGTTGTCCTATACTTTCATAACATAATGTATTTATTACACTTACACCACTTGTCGTTTTATAATTTCAACATACGATAATTAATTATTATTAAAGTTTGCTTACTTATCCACAAGTTATCAACATTGTTTTCAATTCCTCTACATAAAAATTGTGATAATTTTTCATAATGTCAAGTATAATTTAATTAAAAAACAAAATAACAAATTAATTGCTAATTTTAACATTTTAAAATATCAATTAACTGCTTATAATTAAAGAAGATAATTACACTTTCTAATCAAATATTAATATTTTTCTGTTTATTAATTTTAGCTTATTCTGTTGAAAATATTTTGATAAATTTATTTACAGAAGCACTACTTGCCAACACTCCAACAATAGCACCTGCAAAAATTGAGATACTCCAAATATAATTCGTCTCTTTTAAATCATAATCAAATAAATAAGTAGCCGTATCGCTTGCAATTTCGTGAAAAAAATACAAAATTATTCCAGACAATATACCACCAATTATACCCTCAAGAAGTCCTTCCAAAATAAATGGCAATTTTAAAAATAATTTTCCAGATCCCAGCAATTGTAATATTTCAATTTGATCTCGTCTGCTATAAACAGATAATTTTATCGTATTTCTAACAAACATATTCATAGCCAATAACAAAACAAATACTATTGCACCACCAATAACCATAACAATTAACAAATATTTTTCAATTAAAAGAAGCAAATCATTGTGATATTTAATCTCATCAATTCCATCTATTTTATTTATTCTTTCTACCACATTATTAACAATTGTAACATGTGTCATCTTGTTATATAATTTTATTTTATACGATTCTGGTAGTGGATTATCTGTCAAAATATCAAAAATATTTTCACCGAATTCTACATAAAATATTTGTGCTGCATCTTCTTTAGAAATATATTGATAATCTTTTATTTGACTAATATTATTTAATTTTCTCTCCAAAATATCCTTTTGAAGCGATGTAATATCCGACTTTAAAAACAAATCTATTTCAAATTCTTCTCTAACCTTTTCTACTGTAGAATATACTTTGTAAATTATTTCAGAAACTCCCATCAAAACAGAAAGAGATATTCCTATTGTTAAAATGGCTATCGCTACCGGAATTCTTACCGACCAAATATTGTAAATTGCTTGTTTTAAAATATAATAACTTCGCATATCATTCTATCTCTTGATTTTCTGAAATTCTACCGCAATCCATCATCACTCTTCTATAAGGAGCATCTTTTATTAACAAATAATCATGTGTCGCCATAATTACAGCCGTTCCAAGTTTATTAATTTTTTTCAATAAATTAAATACAGTTACCGATGATTCTGGATCTAAATTTCCAGTTGGTTCATCAGCTAATAAAACAAATGGATTCTTTACAATTGCTCGAGCTATTGCCACTCTTTGCTCTTCGCCTTTACTCAATGTCCCTGCTTTTTGATTAATGCTATCTAATAAACCTATTTCATCTATTATCGTTTCAACTTTCCTTTTTATGTATTTACGAGAATATCCTTCAATAATTAATGGTAAAGCAACATTTTCATAAACAGACATATTTTCTATTAGTCTGAAATCCTGAAATACAACCCCAACACTTCTTCTTAATTTTTTTATCTTTCTTGCTGAAACTTTTCTACTTGACCATTGCCCAACCTCAACTATTCCACTTGTTGGTTCAATATCCATATATATCAATCTCAATAATGTAGATTTTCCAGATCCAGTAGCACCTAAAATAAGTGAAAATTCCTTATCAGGGAATTCTATATTAATATCTTTAAGCCCTTCACTATATAAATAATCTACCGAAACATTTTCAAATTTTACCATTTGTTATTTCTCTAAAGTTTGCAAATTTTTTGTTTTTCTATTCTCTTACTCATATCTGTAATTTATAAATATTTTTTTAAATTTATTCACATTTAATTATATTTTTTATAGAATAATTTTATCTTATGAATAAATAAAAACTAAAACTAACATATATCAGCAAAAATATTACACCACTTATTCTTTTTAATCCATTACTTTTTGCTATCATTGGGAAAAGAAGAATTGTCAACAATAACATAACTGGAATTTCAAAACTATATATTGATTTATTAACATCAATATCTTTTATCAACGAAACACCACCAATTACAAAAAACATATTAAATATATTTGAACCAATAATATTTCCAATTGAAATATCTGATTGTTTTTTTATCGAAGCAACAACGCTCGCTGCTAACTCTGGCAATGATGTTCCAATTGCAACTATTGTCATTCCGATTACAATTTCAGGAACTTTAAATATTCTTGCAAAAAAAACAGCCGAATCTATTAAAAATTTTGATCCAAGAACCAAGGCAACTCCACCCAAAATTATAAAAATACTATTTTTAAAAATTGAGTTATCCTTTTCCGGCATTTCTTCTTGAATTGGTGCTTCACCAGGATGCATAATTAAATAAGTAATAAAAAATATCATAATCGAAATAAATATCAATCCAACTATGAAATTTGTACCATTATAAACGATTAAAGAAAATACTAATGAACTAATAAATAGAATCATCAGTTCTTTTTTAATGCTTTTATAATTTATTGCCAATGGGGCAATTACAGCCGAAATACCCAAAATAAGAGCAATATTTGCTATATTACTTCCAACAATATTACCTATTGCAATATCATTTTCTCCCCTTATCGCTGCTTGTAAACCAACTAAAAATTCTGGCATAGAAGTTCCAAAAGCTACAACAGTCAAACCAACAATAATTGGTGGAATTCCTAAAATGCGTGCAATATTTGCAGCTCCCTTAACTAAATAATCTGCACCGTAATAGAGAAATAAAACTCCTCCGGCAAACATCACAAATTTTAAAAATATTTCCATTATTATTTCACCACTTTATTATGATGTAAGATACAAAAATATTTTATTATAGTAATAGATTTTCTAATAAAAATTATTTTATTAAAAAATTAAAAAAATATCTTTAACTTTGGTGAGTTAAATTTACAAAAAAGGAGAAAAATGCAAAAAGCTATATTTATTTTTATAATCGCAATAGTACTTTGGATAATTACATTTCCAAAACTTATTTATTTTCAAGATAATTCTCAAGATATTAAATCAACATTAGAAATGGCTGTTTCCGATTCCGCCTTTCCTGGTGGAGTTCTAATAGCCGGAAATAAAGACAAAATTCTTATTAATGAAACCGTTGGATTTCACACATATTCAAAAGAAAAAATAACAAAAATGAACGATATTTTCGACTTGGCTTCGGTTACAAAAGTTATTTCCACAACTTCAGCTACAATGAAATTATACGAATCTGGTTTGTTAAATTTAGATGATAAAGTTGTGAAATACATTCCACAATTTGCAATAAATAGTAAAAAACAAACTGGAAAAAGGGACGAAGTAACGATTAAACATTTACTTACACACACATCAGGACTTCCTCCATTTCGCCCATTTTATACAATGGAATCACCACTTGATAGTATTTTTTCGACACCGTTAGATACTATTCCTGGAGAAAATTATGTATATTCTGATATTGGAATTATTATTTTAGGGAAAATTATTGAAAAAATATCCAACTTAACTCTTGCTGAATTTGTAGAAAAAAATATTTTCCAACCTTTAAAAATGAATTCAACTTTTTACAATCCTCCTAAAAATAAACTTGAGAGAATTGTACCAACCGAATATTCAAAAGATGAGGGAAAATTTATTAAAGGTCGTGTTCACGATGGAAATGCAAATTGCCTGAATGGAATTGCAGGACATGCGGGATTATTTTCTTCAGCAAATGACCTTGCGGTTTTTTCACAAATGATGTTGAACAACGGCACATTAAATGACATAAAAATATTCAACGAAGAAACGATTAAATTATTCACCAAAAAAGCAAACATAATTGAAGACAATTCTCGTTGTCTCGGATGGGATAGCCCTGAAGGAGAAAGCTCTGGTGGTTTATATGTAAGCCCTGAAAGTTATGGACACACAGGATTTACAGGCACTTCTATATGGATAGATCCAACCAACAATTTATTTGTAATTTTGTTAACCAATGCAGTACATCCAGATCGCTCATATAAATATCCAAAATATTTTGAATGGCGACAATTAATTCATTCTAAAGCCTATGAAACATTAAATATTACTAAACGAAATTGGGACTGTAAATCTAAAAAAAGATGGAAAGTCAGCATTATTCAATGGTTATTTTATAAAACAATTGGTTAGTGAAAATAATATTTCAAAATCCCGCGGTGGATTTAACTTCAAATCCATCACCATTTCTAAAAATAAAATATCCCTCGACATTTTTGATATTTTCAACAAATTCAACGCCTTCATCTCCAAGAATAATTGATGCTGTAGCAATTGCATCTGCATAAGTACAATTTTCTGCCACTATTGTTACACTAACAAGATTGTGTGAAATTGGTATTCCATTTCTTGGATCAATTAAATGCGAAATCCGTTTCCCGTCTTTTTCATAATAATTTCTATAATCACCGGAAGTTGCGACACCTTTATTTTTAATTTGTATAATTGATTGTATTTTTTCACCTGGCAAGTTTCCAGTTTCTGGTGCATCAATTCCCAATTTCCACTCTTTGTTTTTTTTCTTTCCATTCGCAAACACTTCTCCACCTATCTCAACAATAAAATTTTGATAATTATTTTCCAATAATGTTTTTGCAACTTGGTCAACTCCCCATCCTTTTGCTATTGCTGACAAATTTAATTGTAAATTTGGAATTTGTTTAATCAATTTTTTGTTGTGAATATTTATCTTATCAAAACCAATTTGTTTTTTAAGAGAATCAATTTTTTGTTGTGAAATTTTTATATCTTCTTTTTTTTCTGTTCCAAATCCATAAATATTTATTAATGGAGCAATTGTTGGGTCAAATACCCCACCTGATTTTTGATAAATGTTTTTTGAAATCATTAATATCTCATAAAAATTGTTTGATATTGCAAATGGTGCAATTGATTTATGATTATTAAATTTAGAAATTTCACTATTAGGATCAAAAGGATTCATCTTTTTGTTAACATCTTTTAATGTTTCTTCAACCTTTTTTTTTAACAATATTACTTCATCTTGTTGTAAATCCGGTTCATAAATTATCACACTGTAAACAGTTCCCATTGTTTGCCCACTAAATTTATGCAATTTCTCTTCTTTAGAACAACTGTTGAATATCATAACTAAAAAAAATGCTAACCAAATTTTAATAATATATTTTTTTTTCATATTTAATTACCGTTTTAAAATTATACTTTTAATCTTATTACATAAAGTTACATTGCGTTTTGTGTGTTAATGAAAACTTCTTTCTTTTATCTTATCTTCACTTTGCGGTTTGGCGATAAATACCTTAAACATTATTTGCGACTTGGCGACTTGGCAAGAAAACATTTATATTTTTCCCATAACACAAGTTGTTTCCATTCCCCCTCGCACATTATAAATTGTTGTAACTTTTATAGAAAACGGTTGTAATACTTTTTTCAAATCGGTATAAATTCTGTCAGTTGCATCTTCTTGATAAATTCCCACCTCACGAAAAGATGTTAAATAATATTTCAAAGATTTTAATTCTATTATTTTTTTTTCTGGAACATATTCAAGAATTAATGTTGCAATATCTGGCAATCCACTAAACGGACAAACCGCACTAAATTCAGGATAATCAATTGAAATTAATTGTTTTTTACCTGAATATTTTATTGTTTCAAGAAATTCTGGTTGAATACTATTTTTATCCTTTATTGTTAATTTTAATCCTTCAGCTTTTGGCATTATTACTCCTTTTTTATTATTTCAATAAACAAAAATTACGGCACTATTTGGAAGTATCCACTGATCTTTTTGTATTAAAACATTTATTGAATTCTTGTTGTTAATTATTTCTACATTTTTATTTTTTTCGTAAAACATTGGAACGCTTGTTACCTTGTCTAATAATTTTTCATATTCAAATTGTATAGACGCACCCTGTGTAAAACCCGTAATATAAACAGACAATTGATGATATGATTTTGGATAATATGTAACCGTTTCAATCGAAAATTTAACTTCCTGTCCAATCAATTTTCCCAGTTTCGAATGTGAACATTTAAATTCAAGACAATCATCTTTTACTAATTGATCATGTTTTAATGAAATGTTATTTATTTTTACATTTTCAACTGAAAATACTCTTTCTTTTAAATTAAAATTGCTATCAAGTAACCAGCGATATTCTACATCATTTCTATTAAAATATTTTTGCAACGATTCCTCATTTTTTGCACAAGCAATGAAAAAACAATCATTCTCCAAAATCTTTTCAAATGTTAAATAAGTGTGAACTTTATAATAATCTTTAAATTCTGGCAACAATGATTTTTCAAATTTAATCTTATGAATAAAGTTTTTTCTGTAATATATATTTTGGTCAATCTCATTTAAATAATTTTTTAAAATATTAGAATATATCATTTTAGAAATTTCTTTTTGCGGGAATCTCTGTTCGATCGATTTTTTAATAATTTCGTTAATTTTATCTCCAGGATAATCGCTTGATACAAATTCCCTTCTTAACAAAGGTGATACAGAAACATTTTTCTCTTTTTCATAATAAAATCTTTTCGCTCTTCTACCAATTTGGCATAATAATTCATAGCTTGAACCATTGAAAAGTGATGAGATATTTTCAACTCTCATTTCATTATTTTCACCACCAAATAAAGTAACATTTTCGGCAATTTTTGTATCTTTTAAATGCGTAATATCAACAGCAATCATATCCATACTCACCTTTCCGATAACATCACAAATTTTCTCATTAATTAAAACCTTCCCTCTATTGGATAATAAAAAATCGTATCCGTCCGCATATCCAATCGGTAAAATGGCATATTTTATTTTTTTATTTGTAATAAAAGCTCTGTTATAACCAATCGAATCTCCAATTTCCGCAGTTTTAATTTGACTTATCTTTGATTTGAATGTCATTACAGGTTTTAATTGAATTTTTTTCTCTAACATCTTATCAGAATAAACACCATAAGATAATAAACCAATTCGTACCAAATTTGAATATTTATTGTGAAAATTAACTACACCACTACTATTTGAAATGTGAATAAATTTAGGAAGTTTTTCGATGTTTTTTAAAATATTTTCAAATCTATTCGACTGAATATTTGTAAATTCGGAATTATTTTCACTTGATGAAAAATGCGAAAATATTCCTTCAATTTTTAAATGTTTAAACTCTTTTATTTGATTATATTTTTTTATCGCTTCTTTATAATAAAATCCACTTCGTCCCATTCCTGTATCAAAATTAATGTGAATTTTGGTTATTACTTTTCTCTTCTTTGAGAATTCATTCAATTCTTCGGCAAATTTAATTGTAGAAATTGTCGGTGTTAATTTGTTATTTATTATTGTTTCAATTTCATCTTCAAATGATGGCGATAATATTAATATTGGGATTTCGATATTATTATATCTCAACAATTTTCCTTCTTCTACATTTGCAACACCAAGAAATGATGCACCACATTTAATTGCTTTTTTTGAAATTTCCACAGCACCATGCCCATAAGCATCTGCTTTTACTATTTGCATATATTGTACATCTTGTGAAACATATTTTTTCAATTGTAAAATATTAAATTCAAAATTTGAAAAATTTATTTCTGTCCAACTTCTATCTTTTTTATTTATTGTGTTATTCATAAATCCACCAACAATACCTTTTCAACTACTAACAACTAATTTAATGTATTTATTTAAAAATAAATATTAATAAAAAAAATTATTTAAAAAAAATGGTTGCAATATACTATATTATTTATTAGCTTATTGAGCTTTTTGATGTCGCATTCGTCTAGTGGTTAGGACTCAGGATTTTCATTCCTGCAACAGGGGTTCAATTCCCCTATGCGATACTACCATTTAAATATGTAGTATCTAGTATTCTTTATAGCAAATGAAGAGAAAATAGGAAATTGTAAAGAATAAAAAAACATAATTCAATTTACAATCTTATTTATTCTCTCTATCATAAATAAGATATTCAACAAGTAGTAAAAATAAAGGGAAAAAAACACTCAGTATTATTTGAGTATCTAAACCAATAACCTTTGCTCCATTAATCAAATTTAATGATTTAAATATTAGGAATATTATTGCCCACAATGACAAACTTTGAAGTATTCCAAAAATCCAGAATAATTTTGTTTTCATATATAACCTCCAATAATTTTCTATGTTAAGTAAGTTAACACAATAATATAAAAAAATATATGAATTATTTATAAATATTTCATATATTTTGGCAAAATTAAATGAGGGGAAAAAGATTAGAGATTATGTTGGAATGGTTCAAAAAATATAAAAAGGTATAAAGCATGTTATTTAATTTAAAAAATATTTTAGCAGTCGGCATTGGTGGATTTATCGGCTCAATTTCTCGTTATTTAATCAGTGGTTGGATTCAGCAAATTTCACATACTGGCGTATTTCCGTGGGGTACTTTTATTGTCAATATGTTGGGATGTTTAATTATTGGAATTGTTGGAGGGTTGTCCGATAATTTTGGATTTTTCACATCTACAGCTCGATTATTAATTATGGTTGGTATTTTGGGTGGATTTACAACTTTTTCATCTTTTGGATATGAATCTTTTCATCTTTTCCGCGACAAAGAAATAGTTACTGCTTTAATTTATATAGTTAGTCATTTTACTTTAGGAATTGTAATGGCTGGAATTGGATATAATTTAATCGCATTAAAAGGATAAATTGTGATTATTTACTTATATTATTTTTATAAATTAAATAATTTCTAAAAATTAAAAAATCCGTTTGAATTTTGACAAAATAATCATTATCATATAACAAGGGTAAAACAATAAATTTGAGGTAAAAAATGGAAAATAATTATATCTGTCCAAAATGTAAAGGACAGCTTAAAGTTAAAAAAAGTGTCGTTTTAGCAGCAAAAACTCCATCCGGAGAAAAAGGGTTGATTTTTTTAAGTCCAAAAATTGGTGATTATCATGTGACTAAACACAAGGATTTTGAAATCAAAGAAGGTGAACGACTTGAACTATTTTGCCCAATTTGTCATGAAAATTTAGAAGCTAAATCTTTAAATAAAAATCTTGCAAAATTTCTTATGAGAGACAAAGACAATGTTGATCATGATGTACTAATATCTGAAATTGCTGGAGAAAAATGCACTTATGTAATTTATAAAAACCATGTTGACTCTTTTGGAAAAGATGCCAAACATTATGTAAATTTCTTTGGTGCAGGAACAGATTTTTAAATTAATTTAATATATTATTACTTTTGAGAGTTAGCTTTTGTGCTATCTTGATGTTCTTCCCATTCTATTTGGTGAATAGATTTATGTTCACGAAATATTTCTTTATTTTCTTCATTAGAATCTAATTTAATTTCATCTGTTTTTTGCTTTGCATTAGTTGTATCTAATTTTGCACTTTCTATATCATTTATTTCTATATCATTACTTGTATGTTCTGATTTTTTTATTTCTTTAGCACAACCAATTAATGTAAATAATACAATAAAAATAATTATTAATTTTTTCATAAATAACTCATATAATTTAAATATTTATTTCAATAAAACCATTCGTTTAGATTGACAAACCGATCCAATTTTTAATACAGAAAAATAAATTCCACTTGCTAAATCACTTCCATTAAATTCCACAGAATAATTCCCAGCTGATTGATATTTGTTTACTAATGAAATAATTTTCTGTCCTGCCAAATTGTATATATTTAATTCAACCTTTTCATTTATATTTGTTTCATACTTAATTATGGTTGTTGGATTAAATGGATTTGGATAATTAGAGAACAATTTAATTTTATTCGGTATTTCATTTTCATCATCAACACTTGATAC
>JAOZRH010000159.1 GCA_029931905.1 Fidelibacterota bacterium | reverse complement strand
ATGAGCGGAAAAACATTTGTAGAAAAAATATTAAATGCAAAAAAAGGTGCTATAGTTTTTCGTAAACCAGATATTGTATTAACACATGATAATACTGCAAGCATAAGAAACACTTTTATAAAAATGGGAGGCAAAACACTCGCCGATTCTAACCAACCTTTGGTGGTTTTGGATCATAATGCTCCCCCAACAAACGCAAAACTTGCAAATCAATATCAAACAATTCGAGATTTCGTAAACAATCAAGGAATAAATAGATTTCATGATGTTGGTGACGGTATTTGTCATCAAGTAATGAGTTATCATGCAAAACCGGGAATGATAATTGTTGGAAGTGATAGCCACACTTGCACTGCTGGCGCTTTTAATGCACTTGCCGCTGGAATTGATAGAACAGAATCAGCTGGTATTTGGAAACGAGGTGAAACTTGGTTTAGAGTTCCAGAAACTATAAAAATCACATTAAATGGAAAACTTTCAAAAGGTGTTTATGCAAAAGATATTTCATTATACATTATCGGTATGATTGGTTCTGCCGGAGCAAATTATATGAGCATAGAATTTCACGGAGATGGGGTTAGCAATCTTTCAATTTCAGAGCGAATGACTCTTACAAATCTCGCTTCTGAAATGGGTGCAAAAAATGCAGTTTTTCCCCCTGATAAAATTTTAGAGGAGTTTTTGGAAGAAAACATTAAAAATGGAATTTGGGCAGATGACGATGCTGTTTATGAAAAAAAAATTGATATTAATTTAAACGAATTAGTTCCGCTTGTTGCTGCTCCACATCATGTTGATAATGTAAAAGCCGTTTCAGAAGTTCAAGGGACAAAACTTAATCAAGGGCTTATTGGAACTTGCACAAATGGACGATTGGAAGACATTAGAATTGCGACAAAAATTTTAGATGGAAACAAAATTGCTGATGGATTTCAACTTCTCGTAATTCCCGCTTCCAAAAGAATCTATTTACAAATGATTGAAGAAGGATTGACAACAAAACTTATTAATGCCGGAGCAAATGTTTTGGCGGCCTCCTGTGGACCTTGTTTGGGAACTGGTCAAGGAATTCCAGCCGATGGATACACGGTTATTTCTACGGCAAATAGAAATTTCAAGGGTAGAATGGGAAACAAAGAGGCGAGTATTTATTTAGCATCACCTGCTTGCGTTGCATATTCGGCAATCAAAGGTGAAATTACAGATCCGAGAGGAATAAGTGCAAATGATGAATTTCCATACAAAAAAGAACAAAGTTCTACAATAGAAATTAATTCAGATGATAATCGTCGATTGAATGGAACCTGGAATTATGCCGATGTTAACAATTTAAATACAGATCAAATGTTTGCTGGAAACTTAACTTATCAAGTTCTTAGTTCAGATCCAAAAGCAATTATGCCACATCTTTTTAAAGGATTTGACGATAATTTTACGGGAAATGTCAAGAAGGGTGATATACTTATTACTGGCGATAATTTTGGTTGTGGAAGCTCACGAGAACATCCAGCGGTTGGACTTGCTTATGCGGGTGTAAAGGCTGTAATTGTAAAATCCGTTAATAGAATTTTTTATCGCTCTTCGGTTAATCAAGGATTACCAATTATTGTTTTACCAAAAGTTGTAGATTTCTATAAAGCTGGTGATAAAGTTGAAGTTAGTTTAGAAAATGGAACGGTAAAAATAAATGAAAAAGAGTTTAAATTTGCTCCATTACCAAAAGAATTAATGGCAATTTTTCAAGCAAAAGGTTTGGTTAACTGGATTAAAAATAATTAATAAATTTATATTATTAAAAAAGAGAAAATTATGTTAAAAGAAAACGATAAAAATATTTCAACATTTCGAAAAATTGCCTGTAATACACTGCTATTTTTTCCAGTTGTTTTGAGTGCATTATTATTAGTCGCACATTTTAAAAAAGCTGGTTTAATTCCATTAGTAATACTATCATTATTGATTCCACTTGCATTATTTATAAAGAAAAATATGGTTGCTAAAATTGTTCAGATAATGTTAATTTTGGGCGCTATTGAATGGATTAGGACAACTATTGTTATTATTAATAAACGACTTGCAAATGGTGAAGATTGGATTCGTGTTGCAATTATTTTAGGAACAGTTGCGGTTTTTACTTTCTGTTCTGGAATGCTTTTTTCTTGGTCTCGTTCACTCAAAAAAATATATGATATAGAAAAATAATTTGGACCCAAAATAAATTAATTGACCAATTATTCTTCTGTCATAATTAGAAATATAACAATTTATATAAATGATATATGAAAATATCACTATTCACGCTAATTATCCTACAAAAACATTAGTTATTTCGTCTATTACAGTGTATATTTGCGACAAAAAGTTGATATGCGAAATAAAGAAATTAAAGGAATAAAATGGACATTAGAAATATTGCAATTATTGCACATGTAGATCATGGTAAAACAACACTCGTTGATAGAATTTTACACCAAGTAGAAATGTTTAGAGACAATCAAGAGGTACAAGATTTAATTCTTGATTCAACCGATTTAGAGCGAGAAAGAGGGATAACAATTCTCTCAAAAAATGTTTCGGTAAGATATAAGGGAACGAAAATAAATATTATTGATACCCCCGGTCACTCCGATTTCGGTGGAGAAGTAGAACGAGTATTAAATATGGCAGATGGGGTTTTGCTTATTGTTGATGCTTTTGAAGGACCAATGCCACAAACACGCTTTGTTTTACATAAGGCTCTGGAACTCGGATTAAAACCTATTGTTGTAATAAATAAAGTTGATAAACCAAATTGTACTCCAGAAGAAACAAATGAAAGCATTTTTGAATTAATGTTTTCACTTGATGCAACAGAAGATCAACTTGAATATCCTGTTGTTTATGGATCTTCGAAACAGGGATGGATGGCATCAAGCTGGGAAACCCCAACAAGTGATATAACTTATTTATTGGATAAAATTATTGAATATTTTGAACCACCAAAAAGAAATGAGGGAACTCTACAATTACAAATTAGTTCTTTAGATTATTCATCTTATACTGGCAGAATCGCTGTTGGAAAGGTTCATCGCGGAAGTATTAAAATGGGCGATCAAGTTGCAATTGTTAAAAGAAATGGCGAAATAAGTAAATCTACTGTAAAAGAGTTATTCCTTTTTGAAGGTTTGGGAAAAGAAAAAACTAAAAAGGAAATATTTTCAGGTGAAATTGTTGCAATGGTTGGTCTTGAAAATTTTGACATTGGAGATACTGTTACTGACGCTGAAGAACCGGAAGCAATGAAACCAATTTCTATTGATGAACCATCAATGAGTATGCTTTTTACTGTAAACAATTCCCCATTTTTTGGCAAAGAAGGAAAATTCGTTACATCAAGACATGTAAGAGACAGATTATTCAAAGAAACAGAAAAGAATTTGGCACTTAGTGTAAAAGAAACAAGCTCTCCAGAAAAATTACAAGTATTTGGTAGAGGAATTCTGCATTTATCAATTTTAGTTGAAACAATGAGAAGAGAAGGTTATGAATTTCAACTTGGTCAACCAAAAGTTGTAATAAAGATGATTGATGGTTTTAAACACGAGCCTATCGAATTACTAAATGTAAATGTACCAGAAGCAATATCTGGAAAAGTGATAGAAATTGTAAGTAAAAGAAAGGGCGATATTTTAAATATAGAAAATCGAAATGATAGAATAAATTTAGAATTTAAAATATCTGCACGAGGCTTAATCGGTATCACAAATCCAATTCTAATCGCTACAAAAGGTGAAGCCGTAATTTCACATAGATTTCTTGGTTATGAACCGTGGAAGGGCGACATACAAGAGAGAAGAAATGGTGCTATCATTGCTATGGAAACTGGAACGGCTGTTGCATATTCAATTGATAAAATGCAAGATAGAGGAATATTTTTTGTTGCACCAAATGAAAAAGTGTATACAGGAGAAGTAATTGGAGAAAGTAATCGTTATGAGGATATAGTAATAAATATTACAAAAACAAAAAAAATGTCAAATATGCGAGCCTCGGGTTCAGACGAAAAAACTGTAATTGTTCCGCCTATAAAATTTTCACTGGAAGAAGCAATGGAATATGTTGGAGAAGATGAATATGTTGAAGTAACGCCTCTATCTATTCGTTTAAGAAAAATTTTATTAAGCGAAGTTGACAGAAAAAGAGATAATAAAAAACAGGCAATGAAAAAATGAGCAATAACTTCGAACAAATGAAGTTAGAAAAGTTTTCATTTGTCTATATCACAACAAAAGAATGTAATGTTTGTAAAGTTATTCAACCAAAATTAAAAGAATTGACGAAAAATTATTCAGGATCAACATTTCACACAATAGAATTGAATAATAATAAGGAAGCATCGGGTTATTTTATGGCTTTTGCTGTTCCTACAATTCTTGTTTATTCCGAGGGAAAAGAACTTATTCGTACTGGAAGACATTTAAATTTTTCTGATATTGAAATCAAATTAAACAGATACTATGAAATGATATTTGATGAAAA
>JAOZRH010000158.1 GCA_029931905.1 Fidelibacterota bacterium | reverse complement strand
ACATCGATATAAACATCGTGATCCTTATCTTTATAAATATTTATTTCATCATTAATATATATTATTGAACCATCTTTAAATGTTAATATATCATCAGAACTATTTTTGTTATCAATTATTGATGGGTATTTTATTTTTAAATAATTTATTATTTCTTCTAATTGGCTTGGATTAAATCTCAAATTAGATAATTCCATTCGAACAATAGCATAATTTGTTAACAAACGGACATCTTTCTGTTCTGTTTTTGTAATTGGTTTAAGGAATTGTTGAGAAGAAATAATATAATTGTTCCCTTTGATTTTGAAGTATTTATCATTAACAGGAGATGGTACTTTTAATTTAACATCGTATTGTTTTTTATTTGAACCTGTCAAATTTTTTAAAGTTACGGTATATTCAATAAATCTATTGAGATCATCATCTTTTATTTCATTTTTAATTCGAACTATTTTAATTGGATTTGATGATACATTTTCTAAACTTTCAAATAATTTATGAACATTTTCATGGATTGTTTTTTCAAATTCAAACTTTTGTCTAAATTGACCAGTTGTATAATTTATATCTATTATGTCTGTTGGTTCTACTGTATAATTTAATTTGGGAAATTTAAGTGGTACTTTGTAAGTATTTATTTCTTTCAATTTTGAAAATAAAAGATTTGGATTAGATAAATATTCATCTGATACTTTATCAGTCCCATGAACTGTTTGATTAATAGCTTTAAGAACAATAGTTTCAGCTTTATCTTTTGGAATTTTTTTGCCAGTTTTTTCAATATAACTGTTTAATGATAATTGTACATTTGTTACAATATCAGGATCTTTTATTTTATGTTTTTTAAGTATTTTAGATAATTCTTTAGAATTAATTTCAATTGTAATTTCTTCATTTCCTGGATCAATACCAGAAGTTAAATTAGACTTACTAATTTGACTAATTAAAGATGTTGCAATTGATCTATTTGGTTGATCTTTTATTGGTAACTCATCTTTATTTTCAACAGGATTTTCTTTTTCTATTTCTTTGGTTACTTCTTCAACTTCTAATAATTTAGAAAGTTTGTTTAAATTTTGCCTTAGTGGTTTAATTTTACCCTTTTCATTATAAAATAATGGTATAATATTTTTTCTAGTGTCGCTTACCAGAAGAAAATTATCAAATAATTTATAATTTTGAAAATCTTTTTTATTAATTAATAATAGAGATTTCTCTAATATTTTGAATAATGTCCCATCCTTATTCTTAATGATTAGTAATGTTTCAATAGTTTTCAAAGGATGTAATTTTTTGAGTTTATCATATATTTGATTAAGCTCAGTTAAGAAAATTTTTGAAACCATATTTTCTGATAGTTTTGAAGATAAATATTTAAAAGCTTCAGAATAAATAGTTAAATCATAAAAATAGAATGAGTTTTCTGTTTGATTAATTATTGATGATGTTTCTTTTGATTTAATTGTTTTAGATTTACTTAATGGTATTGATGCTAAAACCTTAAGTTTTTTAGAACTCGTATTAGATTTTTTAACTTGATATTCTTTTTTGGCATCTAAATAAACAATCTTGCCGTTAAAAGTTTTACGACCAATGTAAAATTTTCTATTAGGTACAATCACACCTTTACAATTGGTTAAAATTATACCAGTATTATAAATTTCATTCCAAGATTTTAAATTCGAATCACATAAAGTTATGATTATTGAATTTTTATCAATTCGTAAATGTTGTTTAATAATTGACTGTTTTTGGATTTTACTTAGATTCATTTGAATCTCCCATCTTTTTAAATTATTTTTCCTTATTATCTTCAGAATTTAATTTTTGATTTTCTTCATCTTTCTTATCACATAAAATTTCATCAATTGATTCATTAACAGATTTGAAAGACTTCTCAGAATAATTGGGTATTTTTAAATTATATTTTTTAATATATCTTCTTAAAGTAGGTTCACTTATACCACCCTTTTTGCAAGCTTCTGCAATAGAATTACTTTCATCTATTATTTTTTTAAAATAAATTGGTTCAAATAAACTACGAATACCTTGTAATGTTAGTGATGAATCCACTTTTATTTTTTGAAATGAATCAATAAAGTTTTCTAATTCTTCTTGTGATTTTCTTAAATATTTTGGTAAATCTTTAATAGTTATTTCGTCGCTCTCTGATTCAGAATGACTAATTATAGCATTATATAATATATTTTTTAATTCTCTTACATTCCCTACAAAATTATAACTGTAAAAAAATTTAAAAACTGATGGATGTATGTATCTAACATTTGTGCCCAATTCTTTGTTTATTTCTTTTAAGAAAAAATCACATAAAAGATTTAAATCAATTTTATTATACCTTAAAGGTATAGTTTCAACATTAACAACATTAATACGGTGATATAAATCTTCTCTGAACATTCTTTCTTCTAAAGCTTTTCTTAAATTTGTATTTGTTGCTGTTAAAATTCTAACATCAACATCATAAATTTTTTCTGAACCAAGTGGACGAATTTGTTTATTATCTAAAAATGTAAGTAATTTTGATTGAACTGAAAAAGGCATTGTGCCAATCTCGTCAAGAAAAACTGTACCCTTATCAGCTGATCTTATTATACCTTTTCTTGTATTAACTGCTCCTGTAAAAGCACCTTTACTATATCCAAATAATTCAGCCTCTAATAAAGAATCTGGTATTCCTCCACAATTAATACTAATAAATGGTTTATTTTTACGAGGTGATAAATTATGAATTTTTTCAGCAATTAGAGTTTTTCCGGTTCCAGTTTCACCAGTAATTAGACAAGGTACATTAAATTTTGCAACTTTTTTAATTTGTTCAGATAGTTCAATCATTCTTTTGTTAGATTTGTGAAATATCAACATTATTTAGGATACCATTCTATATTGTTGTCAAAAATATTGGTATGTATTTCTTTACTTTCTTCGTATTTTTCACCAAATTCTCCAATCTTCCACTTTGGACAAGGAAAACGAAGTTCTTCTGTTTTGATTAAATTTTTTTTGTGTTCTAATGATAAACTTTCAATAAATTTTTCAGGATGTGGTTCTATACCAATATTACCAAGATAATAATTAGTTATTATAGCAGGATAATTATACCATTCAATTTCATATCCAATTAATTCATTTTTCCAATTTCGACTAAAAAAATTAATAGGTAATTGTTCTGATAATTTATATATATAATATTGTGCTTTAGTTAAACAATAATCAAAAGAATTACCATTAATTTCAAAAAATTTTTCACCATTTCTTGTAATAAAACATTCATAAAATGTTCTTGCACCATGTTTGCTATAATGTTGTTTAGGATTAATTTCTATTCCCCAGAGCCAATCTCTAGAGTTTTGAAATGGGCGAAAATTTTCAGCTTTGATTTCTTCACCTTCTTCAATACACCATAAATTATTATCACCACTTCCACCTTGAGTATGATAACATTTATCCATACAATATATTATTAATTGTTTATTATTGATTTTAACATCCCAATCAAACTGATGAAGTTGTTTAAGAAAATCTTCATGAGAAAGTTCTGTGGGATTTACAAAATATTCTATCTTCATATTTGTTTCTCCGTGTATTTTTCGCAGTTAACAATACTTATCAAAAAAACCTGGGATTAAATTATCTATATGTAATTGTAGAACTTTTTTGTAATTATATACAAATAAATGATGGACGTATTGATCGACAATTACTGGAAAACTAATCTCATGTAGGATAAATAGATGATTAAAATGAATGTTTGTAGTTATTGTATTGAATTTTCTATTTTTGAAATTATTAACTATGAATATAATTGGTTGATTATGTTTTTTACTTTCATTTAATGCTTTTAGATACCAAGTCGTTATCCACTTTCTATTCCAAATGTTGGGAATAGCAATAGTTTTATATCCATATTTACATTCTACTATTATTGGCCATTTTCTATTCCATTGAGTAGGTAATTGTCCTTCTGGTATTATGTCGCCACTATAATTTGCTTTTTGTGCCCCACTATCTGAACTTCTTCTTAATATATTTCGATTTTCAAATAACCATAATGACATTTCTTTTGCTACTTTTCTTTCAAAGGCATTACCTTCCTCTTTATTCTTATTTTTTTTATTTGACACATTTCGCCTCCCAGCATATTTTTTTAAATTTTTGCATGAATGTCTCTGAATATTAATTTTTCTAAAGGATTCATTTCAGCTTCTGTTCCAGAAACTAAACCAGTTTTTATTGCTTTATTAATGTTTTCAAAAGCTAATGCATTCAACCAACTTGTTACAAATGGTAGATTTTTTTGTCCAACAATTTGAAAATTTTTATAATTTGTTAAACGACAAGGTTTAGTTAAATCATTAGCATCTCTAAACATATTTGAAACTACACATTCAATGTGTATTAAATCAATTTTAGGTAATTCTTCATGAATCATTAGTAATAATGTTTCTGGATTAGTTATGAATTTCATACCACCTTCAAATAATTTTTCAACTACTGCTGGATCTTCA
>JAOZRH010000157.1 GCA_029931905.1 Fidelibacterota bacterium | reverse complement strand
GGTAAATGGTTACCACAAGCTGATATAAGAATACTTGTAAATGTAACTAAAGGTAACGCTGGTAATTTTCTCAAACTTTCTCAAAGTTCTCAAAAAGAACCGCAACAAGTTATATTAATCGACTTGGATTCGTCTGGAAATATAGTTTCATCTACCAATTTAGATTCGAGTCAAATAGTTTTAATAAATGTTGAATCATCGGAAGGTGGAGAAGATCCATTAAACGATATAGAATTAAGAGAAGAAACAATTAGATTTATTCAGACTCGTGATAATTTGGTTAGTGAGCAAGATTTTTATAATGTTGCTCAAAAATATATGCCTGATTTTAAATTTCTTTTTAAGAAAATTCAAGTTTTTGATAATATTTTCCACCTTTGTAGAGTTTTAAGAGATCGATATCAATCTGTAATTCAGTCCGGTATTCATTATGTTTTAGAATCTGATTTTACAGATTTATATCATCCAACTTTCACTATTGATGGAAAAGATTTTATAAGTCCATTTTTATATAAATTTAATTCAATTTTAAATTGGTATGATGCATATTTATTATATGATAATTTATTAGTATATATTAATTCAATTAATTTGACTGATGATGTTCCTCCGACATATAATGTTCCACCATTATATTTAAATTTTATATATGACAATGTAAATAAACAAACTAAAATTCAATTAAAGTCATATCAAAATATTTCTTCTTTATCATTTAAACTTACAATAGATTTATTATCAATTTCAGAACAGAATTTAACACAAATTGATGTGAATACTTTTGAATATGTATATAGTGATAATGATGGTGTAATTGAAGGGGAAATGGAAGTTCAGATTGATGCGTATGACATGAGTGTTAAAGTTTTCATAGCTATAGTAGATTCTGTTTATCAAACTTATGACATTTCTGATGTTCTTAATTTAACCAAATATGAATATCAATCAAATGATTATGTTGTTGGTATTCCAGTTATAGATAAGGACAGTTACGATTCTGATCCGATCTATTATTTGAATAAAGTAAATGATTTTATTTTAGGAACAAGATTTTCTGAAAATCGAATGATTAGTGATAACATACAATTTCGATTTTTAAATTCATATATTGTAAAATCACCTTTTTTAGAAGAATCTACTCTTCAAGGTATAAATATTTTTGATAAAGTAGAAACTTGGATACAATCTGTATTGTCTTTTGAAAATGATCCACCTTCTCCTGTAACAAATGGAGAAAGATATATAGTTGATGATAATCCTACTGGAGATTTTATTGGACATATAGATGAAATTGCTGAATGGAATGAATTGCCAGAAATTACTCATGTTCAATGTAAGGCAGCATCAACTCTTTCAGGTGGCGAATGGTTTCAATTAAATACGACAACTGATAGTTACTATGTTTGGTACAATATTGATATATCATCTGTAGATCCAGCACCAGCTGGATTAACAGGTATTGTTGTGAATATAACTTCATCTGATGATGCTGAAGAAGTTGCTGACCAAACAGCTTCAGCATTGAATGTTCATCCAGATTTTGAAGCAACAAATATTAATGATTTAGTTGTTGTTATTAATTATACTCCTGGAGATGTTACAGACGCTTCTGATAATAATACAGGATTTACAATCACAACAGACCAACAGGGTGTTGATGGTCATTGGATTTTTTCGTCTCCTAATGAACATGATGGTGTATTAGTTTTAAGCGAACCTGCTAGATATTATTATGAAAGTAATTTTTGGGTTCAAATTCAATTAAAATTGCCGTTAAAATTAAAAGTAACAATAACTGTAGATCAAGATTATTTGACTGAAAACAATATTAATTTATATAATGAAAAACAAAATTTACTTTTCCAGTTAGCAGATCTTTTACAAAAAAATTATTCAACAACAAATATAACATATTATAATTCACAAATAATTGATTTTGTTCATAACAATAGAAATTATATTAAATCCGTTGAAGTTGAAGTTCGAGATTCTGAGGATAAATTAATACCAAATGGTATTGAATCGAAAGATGATAGAGAAATTTTAGAAGGTTTAAAAATCAATAAATTCAATATTGTTCGATATACACCCACATTTTGGTATTGGGATGTTGATAATATTGAATTAATAACTCTCATTTCTGAGTAAAAAAATAGTATGGGGAGAAATTCCCCATACTATTTATATCAATTCTTCGACTCGACGTTTTTCACGGCGAGAAGCTATAGCTAACAACTTAGCCTTCTCGCCGTATTTATTTTCGGAAAATCTAGTTGTGACAGGCTTTCCGCTTTTTTCGTCAACCCAGGTTGCCTGCCACACCCAAATGTCTTCATATAAACCTTTACGACCGTACTGTCTAGTTTTTGATACACCTAAATAACCAGATTTGTTATTTTTTGGTAGAAATCTTGGTCCCTTTTTTGGAGGACCAAGAGCTTTAATTAAAGCTCTTTCGAAATCAATGGCGGCTTTTCTAGCCGCTTTTTTTCCACCATATTTGTTATCAGAAAAATGTTTAGAATGTTCTTTTCCTTCTCGAACTACTCTAACCTGATAACCATGTGTACTGTTGTGATCAATTCTAGAAATTGACATAATATTTCCCCCTTTCGTTTTAAAGACAATTTCTTTATCAAAAATGGTAATATAAATTATGATAAGAAAAGATACAACATTTCAACTGGCACAACTAAAATCGCCTGTTAAACAAAAATCAACAGTTGTAGATGCTAGAGCTATTGAATATTTAAAATGTAAAACTAATCCACTTTATTATGGACAAAATTATGTTTATGTTGAAGAAACTGGTGGAGCGTTAAAGTTGACACCAGACAAGATGCATAATAAAGTGAGGAGAGTTGTCCGATCATTGTACAAATATCATAATTGTGTGTTTATGGCTTCACGTCAGTTGGGTAAAGCTTTAGATATTTCGACTCCAATTTTAAGAGCAGACGGATCATGGACTACAATGTCTGATCTTCAAGCTGGTGAAATGATTTTTGATGATCAAGGAAATCCGACAAAAGTTCTAGCAACAACACAATTTATGTATAATCATACTTGTTATCAATTAGAATTTTCAAATGGTGAAAAAATAATTGCTGATAAAGATCATCAGTGGTTGGTACATTCTAAAATTTTTAATATGCCAACATTGTTGACATCACAAATTCTTTTTGATTTTCTAAGTTTTTTAAAAGAAGATTTTTGGATTGAATCCCCAAAACCAATTCAAATATCATCTTCTGATCTCGCCGTTAATTCAGAATATAAAATTCAAAATAATTTTCTTAAATTAAATGAAAAACAACGATTTAATATTTTAAATTATCACATTAAAAAATTTTCTAATTTTAATCAAAATGATTGTATATATGATATTTCAAATCGAGATCCATTATTTATTAAAAGATTTAAAATACTTTTATCATCTTTGGGAATTTCATATATAGTTGAAGATAATAAAATTAAATTTCAAATAAAGAATAATATAGAAAATAAAATTCTAATTAAATCAGTTAAGAAAGTAAATTCTGTACCTGTAAAATGTATTGCAATTGATTCCCCTTCTAAATTATTTTTAGCAGGTCATTCTCTTATTCCAACACACAACAGTACTATAGCAGCAATTATGATTGATTGGGCTATGAATTTCTATGCACGTATCCCTTGTGTAATTCTTAATATGAAAAAGAATGCTGCTTTAAAAAATTTAGAACGTATTAAATTTATTCATGATAATTTACCTGATTGGATGAGAGTACCGGCAACTTCTAAATCAGATATTAAAACATATTTTACTCTTAAAAATGATTCAAGAGTGGACGTATATTATCCATCCACTGTCCATGACCCATCTACACTTGCTCGTTCTCTTACAATTCCTATTCTTTATATTGATGAAGCTGCATTTATTTCGAATATGAGAAAAATATTTGGTTCAGCACAACAAACATTGTCAAAAGCTAGAGAACAAGCGATCAAGTGGAATTACCCATATATGATTTTTGTTACTTCAACACCGAATGGAATTTACGGTGATGGGGAATGGTTCTATAAGAGATATACGAATGCTGTTGAATCTGATGATTTATTTTTTTCAACTGATGATGGATATGAATTTTGGAGAGAAGATATAGATATCGATGCTCGAGTAAAAGATAAATCTAAAAATGGATTTATTAGAGTAAAATATCATTGGTCAGAAGATCCAACAAAGGATCAAGAATGGTACGAACAACAGTGTCGTGAATTAGATGATGAAAGAATGATAAATCAGGAGCTCGATTTAATATTTGTTGGCTCTTCAACATGTATATTTTCTGATCAAACACTTTCTCAATTTAAAAAACAAAAATACATCTTAATTAATTTTCCTGAAACACAAGTGGATATGAAGTTATTTAAAGAAAATTTAGATCCTCTTGATTATTATTTAATTGGTGTTGATACTGCAAGTTCAACAAAAGGAGCATATGATAGTATCGAAATATTTACTTTTAAAAATTTTGAACAAATCGCTGAAATAAA
>JAOZRH010000156.1 GCA_029931905.1 Fidelibacterota bacterium | reverse complement strand
ATTTTTACCGCGATCAAAAACACTCGTTCCTCATAGTTTCTAACAATTTCTTCAAAAGCCATCATGTTCCCCGCTTGTGCTTTTTTAATTAATGCAATTTCTTCCATATTTCTCCATTTCTAATATTTTGACAAAGATACAACAAAAAAGGTTGTCAATAATTATTAATTATATTTTACTATATTAACAAAATATAATTAATAATTATTGACTTTACACCAAAAAAAGATTGTATTAGCAAATATTTTTTATTAGATTAATAGTTAACAAAAAAGGAGTAACAACATGTCTAAAACATCAATTATTTTTCATAACAATTCAAATTCACAACAAACAGAAGAACATTTTAAACAAACAATAGACAGTATTGAAAATTTATTAAATACAAATCATGAAACAATAATTCTTGCAACAGATAAAAATATCGCACAAAATCTATTCTCAAATAATGATGCAAAAATTATTGAGTACGATGAGAAAGAGCTTTCTAAAGGATTAAACGAGGCTGTAAAAGTAGCATCAGGAGATTACATTTTATATATTGATAATATTCAAAATCCAGTATATTTAAAAAGTTCTTCATTAGATGCTTTTTTACTTTCTGCCGAAAGAAACCCAAATGGCGGATTATTTTACACTAGTTATGAGCTAAAAGATAGTGATGAGATTAAAGAAATTCATTTATTAGATCATCATCTTGGAAGAGTTCGAGATAATATGGATTATGGAAAAGTATTTTTTATTCCAAAATTTGCTATTGAAAAAATTGGTGGTTTTGATGAATCTGTAAAATATAATGTACTTTATGACACAAGATTAAAAATTTCAGAACAATATAAATTGTATCGTATAGCAAATAGATATAGCGGTTCATTTTATCAAGTAGAATCTGCTGGTAAAGAAACAAATGTCTTTGACTATTTGTTAGCTGGAAAAGAAGTTCAATTAGAGGCTGAAGCAGTAGTAACAGAACATTTAAAAAGAATTGGTGCATATTTAGAACCTAACAAATATTTTCCTGTAAAAAATAAAGTCAATGATGTTTCAACTTTAAAAGCATCTATTATTATTCCCGTTGGAAACCGTCCAGAATTTATTGGTTCTGCAATTGACAGTGTTTTAAACCAAACTATTTCTGATATTGAAGTGCTTATTATGGTAAATGGTGGACACAATGACCCTACTGCAGATGTTGTAAGAAAATATATGAAAGGTGGAGAATATTATGATGCATCAAAACCAGATGTAAGATTATTTATTCTTGATATTAACAATATCGGTCTATGCTTGAATTTAGGTGCAAAAAATGCAAGAGGAAAATATTATGTACAATTAGATTCTGATGATCGTTTAAAACCTTTTGCAGTAGAAAAAATTCTACAAAAATATGAATCTTCACCAGAAATTGGAATGGTAATAGGATCTTATGAAATGTGGGAAAAACTTGGTAATGGCGATTTAAAAAGAATGGAAGAAATTCCTGTTGTTACACATGATGAATGGACAGATGATAATGGTAGAAATAATTTAATGAGAATAAACGGTGCTGGAGCACCAAGATCAATTCCAATCCATACAATAAAAGAAATGGGATATTTTAGTATTAACGATGATCCATATGCAAGAAACTATGGCGAAGATTATGAAATGGTTGCAAAAATTAGTGAATATTATAAAATCGGTAGAGTTTTCGATCCTATTTATGAAGTAATTAGACATGCAGGTGGAACAGACCATGCAATTGATCAAAACACTGTTGATAGAAATGATAATGCAAAAGATTGGGTAAGAGCTGAAGCTATCGAAAGAAGACAAAAATTAAATTCGTAAATTACAAAATTGGAGTAAATATATGAATAATCAAATTGCCTTAATTGGTGTTGATGGTGGTGCTACAAAAGTAAGTGCTTGGATATTAAATGTAGATGAAAATAATAACAAATTTACATTATCAGATAAAAATGTCGTAAAAAATTATCAACAATATTCTTCATTTATAGAAAATTATACACCTGTAAATATACAAACTCAATTGAGTGAGATGAATAGTGAGATAAATTTAACAAGTTCTGAAAAACAACATGGACAAGCATATTTAGATGCAGCAACAGATGCAATAATTGAATTAGCAAAGGTATCTGAAGCAAAAAAATTACTTGTTGGAATTGGAATGCCTGGTTTAAAAACATCTGATAAAAGAGGAATTTCTGCTATTGCAAACGGTCCAAGAATGCCACATTATTCCGACTATATAGAAGCCAAATTAAAAGATAATGGAATTGAATTGATAACACCTATTGATCATTTAGGAAGCGATGCCGATTATTGTGGACTTGGTGAAGAATTTTCAATTGGTGGCGGATTCGCAAATCATAAAAATAGTTATTATCTTGGTGGCGGAACTGGTGTTGCAGATGCAATGAAATTGAACGGAGTTGTCACCCCTTTTGATCAAATAAAACCTTGGATTGCAAAAACATGGGAAATGAAAAATGAAAATGAAGTTTCTATGGAAAAATATACCTCTGCAAGTGGAATTCAATTAATTTATGGAAGTTATGCAGATATTTCATTTCAAGAATTAACCGATAAAGGAATTTACACTCCTCAAATTATTGATCTTGCATTACAAAACAATGAAAATGCAAAAAAAACAATTGAAGATTCTGTAAATGCTTTAGCTCTTTTATTTTTTGAAAGATTAACAACCGTATATTATGGTTCACAAAACTTACTTCAATTTGTAAATCCAAATAAAGAAAAATTAACTCCAACACATGATTTTAATAATACATTTTTAGAATCAATAATCGTTGGTCAACGACTTGGTGATTATTTGGAAGAATCAAAAAATAAAGGTATTTTTTGGGAAGCAATAATAGAGAAATTAACAGAATTAATCTCTAATTCAGAATTTATTGATGAGAAATTTAAAAATTATTATCTAACAAATGGAAAATTCAAAGAAGAAATAATTCAAATTTCAAAATTAAGAGAAGCGCCAGCAATCGGAGCTGGAATTGATGCATATTTAACATTTAACAATTAATATAAAACAATTTTTAAATAAATAATATGAATGCACCAAAAGTCGTAAAAATAGAATTCAAAGGAAACAGAAGAGAATGTTTCCAAAATCCGTTAGAATATCCTATTGTATCGGGAGATTATTTAGTAACCGAAACCGAAAAGGGTGAAGATATTGGAATCGTTTCTTCTATTTCTAAACAACTCTGTATATCAAAGAATATTTCACAATATAAAATATTGAGAAAAGCTACAGACGAAGATATTACAAAAAACGAAGAAAATAGAGAGTTAGAAAAGAAAGTTAAAAGCATTTCAATAGAAAAAATTAAAAAACTTCGTATAAATATGAAATTAACTGATGTTGAATATCAATTGGATCATAATAAATTAACCTTTTATTACACTGCAAATAAACGAATTGATTTTAGAGAATTAGTTAAGGTGTTGGCGGGAGAATTTAGAACACGAATTGAAATGAGACAAATTGGTGTGAGAGATGAAACCAAACGAATGGATACTATCGGACCTTGTGGATTACCATTATGTTGTGAAAAACACCTCGACCATTTTGTTCCTGTTGATATAAAACTCGCAAAAGAACAAAATTTACCGATGAGTCCAACAAAACTTTCGGGTCTTTGTGGAAAATTAAAATGCTGTTTAAATTTTGAAAAAGATTTTTACAGATCGGAACTCAATAAATATCCTCCAATTGGCGAACAGTTGTTAAAAAACCAAACCAAAGGATATGTCAGTAAAGTAAATATTTTGGCAGATCAAATTACTTGTAATTTCAAAGATGATACCGTTGAATATTTGACATTAAAAGAAGTTCAACCACTCACGAAAGATGCAAGAGACAAAGGATTGGAAAATTTATGCGTAGTAATGTCAGAAATAATAGATGGCAATGAAGACGATTTTAAAAATATCGAAGATAATGACAATTAATAATTAATGATAACATTAGGTATAACTGGCGGAATTGGTTCAGGAAAATCAACAGCACTAAATGTTTTTTATAATTTAGATGCAGTGGTTTACGATGCAGACATTATCGCTAAAAAATTATTAATTACCGACAAAAACTTGATAAAATCAATTCAAAAAAAATTTGGACATGAAATATATAAATCAGGTGAATTAGATAATAAATTACTTGCAAAAATAGCATTCTCATCAATTCAAAATCAAAAAACATTAAATTCATTAATTCATCCATTTGTGAGAAAATTTTTATTAAATGAATTTAAAAAATGTAAAACTCAAAATGTAAAATTTATTGCAGTTGAAGCATCTATGTTATTAGAAGCAAACATTCAAAATGATTTCAATTATCTTTTAGTTGTTACTGCTAATAAAAAAAAAAGATTATCAAGAACAGAAAACAGACAAATAAATAAAGATTCAATAGAACAAAGAATGAAACTTCAAATGCCCGAAAGTGATAAAATTAAATTCGCCGATTTTGTAATTTATAATGATAAAAATGTTGAATATTTAAAAA
>JAOZRH010000155.1 GCA_029931905.1 Fidelibacterota bacterium | reverse complement strand
TTTGCACTTGAAATAACCGTTCCCAATGCATTCTCTAAGTTTAAATAAAAATCGTTTATTGTTACATATCCCATACCCATATTGTTATCAATATTAAAGTATTCATTAAAATATTCGGAAACCGATTGAACGACCATCCAAACAATTAAAGTATCCTTTTTACAATTTTCAAAAGGATTAAACAATGTAAAATCATTAGATTTATAATTCCATACCGTATCTTCAACTGTAGCTTCATATTCAAAAAAAACATTATAATCATTATAATAATCGTAATCTAATTCCATTTCTATATTATATTTAGAAGCCATTTCATCAGACCATTTAATCGTCCAATTATTATCATCAAGATTAAAAACCGTATCTGGCAAATTAAATTTCGGTTTACCTGCAATTACAACATTTCCTTTGGCTTTATCATAATCATCTGTAACAACATTTAATCCATATTCCATACCCGTTTCAAACAAAAAAGATGTATCGGTAGGAATATAAATTCCTTCATTCAAATAAGAAAAATCAATTGTATCAAGATTTGAATTAACCACATAAACATTGGCATTTTCAATAATATAAGTAGGTCTATAATAATTGTAATTATATTCTATTGTATCGCCAGTTTCTTCATTTATCCAATAGTCAGTAATTAAACTATCTGTTTTAATTTCACTTGGATCACTTATAGAAAGAGTGTGTGCCACTTTAACAAAATTGTTATTAACATTTGTACTACTAAAATGTGCAACAATATTTAACATTGGTTCATGGTCAATAATAACTTCTTCCGAAGACCAATCACCACAAGAATATTGCAATAAAGCCATTAATATTATAAAAATTATTTTTTTCATATCAGTATTAAAAATTAAATTTTACTCCTATACTTGGGAAAAATGGAAACATTGGCACTGGTTGCCGATATACTTTATCATCTCTATTCATCCAATAATATGTAAATACATTCATATGATTTGTTACATTAACAACATGAAAATAAAACTCAGATTCTAACCCCAACAATTTACTTCTTCTATTAAAACCTAAATCCAATCGAAAATAATTTGGATAGTTTTCGGAATTTTTTTCTCCATAAACTTCTATTTCATCAAATGGATATCCATCTTTTTCATTTTCTGTATCTAAAACCTGATCGTCTAACATATGAATTTTACCAAGTATTTGTGTGTACGGACTTCCACTATTTAACACAACAGCCGAAGTAAAATACCACTTATTTCCAATATCATATTTTGCAACAATATTCAAATTATGTGTCTTATCATATTTCGGAGGATACCAAATATTGTCATCTTTTTTTCTTGTAACAGAATATGTATAACCAAACCAGCCTGTTAAATTTCCTACCTGTTTCTTTATTAAAAATTCAACTCCATAAGCATAACCTTTTGCTTCGGTAAAATTATTTACACTATCGAATGCAGACATAAATCCATCATCTAAAGTCAATAAATGGTTAAAATCTTTATAATATCCTTCGAGTTTTATCTGAATAGATTCCTTATGCCAATATTCAAAACCAAGTATTGAACTATAAACAACACTTGGTGACTGTTCCTTTGAAGTTGGATACCAAAAATCAATTATTCTTAAATTTTCTGTTTCTGGATTTGCTGTTTGTAGAAATTGATACACATTTCCAATTGCACCATTAACGGCAAAATTATCGGAAATGAAATATTTACCATTTAATCGAAAATCAGGATATATTTTATTTTTAAATTCATAATAAGTCATTCTAATACTTGGCTGAATCATCAAAAGTGCATTTGGTTGAAATTTATCTTGGAAATATATTCCATATTCAGATGGTTTAGACTTAATATCTACCAATTTGTTCGAATCAAATATTAATCCCAAATTGAATTTAATTTTCTTATAAAACGAACCAAATTCTATTGTATTTTTATCATTTAAAAACCAGATAAAATCAACAAAAGGTGAGTTGTCTGTAATATTATCAAAAACTTTAAAATTAATCTTTTCAGAAACTAAAACAGAATCCGAATTTAAATATCTCTCTTCTTGTTTAATATCTACATCAAAATCAAATTTACTCTGTGCCAAAGAAAACTTACCAATCAAGTTTGGAGTAATTATCCATCTATGTTTTAAACTTATAGTTTCATTTCCCCAAACCCAATCTATTGCAAATTTATTATAATCTTCATTATTATCCTCTAAAGAACTTGTGTAATCAATATTAAGAACATCATTACCAAAAAATCCGCTTAATGTCGTTCTGTGTTTTTGATTAATATCCACATTTATTTTCCCCTGAAAATCATAAAAATAATATGGAAATGGGGGTAAATCTTCATCTCTACTTTTGTTAACTCTTTTCCTAATTAACTCCCACAATCCATCAAAATATGTTCTTCTACCCGCAATCATAAAAGATCCCTTAGGAACAGGCCCTTCCAACAACAATTTACTGGATATAAGAGAAATATTTCCTTGTCCTTCAAATTTTTTAGAATTCCCCTCTCTGTTGATAATACTTAATACCGAACTCATTCTGCCACCATATTTTGCGGGAAATCCACCGGCAATAAAATTCGCTTCTTTTACAGCATCAGTATTGAAAGTAGAAAAAACACCACCAAGATGATATGGATTATATACAGTTATTCCATCTAATAAAATTAAATTTTGATCTGGTGAACCGCCACGAACATATAAAGCACTACTGAAATCATTTCCGGCTGTTGCACTTGGAAGCAGTTGTATTGTACGAAAAATATCTGGCTCTAAAACAACAGGTGATGATCTTAAATCGTTACTGTTCAAATTTATTGTACTTATTTTCACATCTTGTTTAAACTTTTCAATTTCACCCGTTTTCGTAATTTCACCCAATTCTATTGCTACAGTTTCCATATATAGAGAAACTTTTTTGTGGGAATTATTCTCAATTATAATATCTTTTTCAATTTGTTTATAACCCATCATACTTACTATTAATGTAAATTCACCTATAACAGCTGTCTTAAAATAAAAATATCCATCAGCATTTGTAACCGCTCCATTTGATGAATTTTTCAAAAACACATTAGCATACGAAATTGGTTCACCATTATTTTTATCTTTAATAAATCCCGAAATTGTTGATGATGCTGAAAGAATGTTTACAAATGATACTGTTACAATAATGAAATAGAAAAAATATTTTATTATTATTTTTTTGTTCATATTAAAATATTTTAATATTTACCTAATTACCAAAATATTCTTCTGTAATTTTTTCGTAATAATCTATAATATTTCTCACATATTTCCTTTTCTCAGCATATGAACCATTATAAAAACATCTTTTAAATCCATAAATAATTATATTTCTCAACTGAGCAGGAGTAATTTCCATTTCTTTAATCACAAGATGTAATTCTTTTGTAACAGTTGTGTTTGAAATAAGACGATTGTCCGTATTGATAGTAATCGAAAGTTTATGATCTATCATTTTTCTTAATGGATGATTTTTCATACTACCATTTAAATCAGGATTTGTTTGTAAATTACTCGTAGGACAAATTTCTAAAGTTATTCTATTGTTAGCAATATATTGCGCGAGATTATGTACATATTCTTTTGCATTTGTTTTGTTTTTTTTGCTTACAACTTTTTTTTCATCAAACAAATAAAAACCATGTCCAATTCTATCGGCATGCAAATCTGTAATAGCTTGAAAAATAGATTCTGGACCATATGCTTCGCCAGCGTGAACAGTTTTACTTAAAAAATTACGATGAACGATATCATACGATTGTATATGATTATGAGCAGGATATCCTTTTTCCGCACCCGCAAGATCAAATCCAACAATGGGGATATTTGTTTTTTTTATCATTTTTGTAGTTGCTTTTGCTAATTCTTGTGATACAAGATTTATAGTTTCAAGCGAATCTGAATATTTATGATTCTTAAAAAATGATGCAAAAAATGGTGAAAATCTTTCATCACAAAATCGCATAGCACACACAATTATTCCATAATTAAATGACGGTTCTTCACCATTTAAAATTTCTGGACGATTATTAAATTCATTTTTTGCCCTTTCAAATCCAATCCAACAGGAATTCATTACATCTTCGAAAGACATATCATCACTCATCAATGTTTGAGGAGCAAATCGTACTTCAATATAACGAACACCTTCGTTCTGATTGTCTATTGCAAGTTCATATGATACCCTCTCAATCGCTTCTTTTGTTCTCATTACAGCACAAGTATAAGCGAAACCTCTTAAATATTCATCAAGTGAATTATATGAATCTTTAAAAACCTCCTGTCGCATTCCTGCTTCGGTATAACTTGGTAATTCTACTTTATTTTTTTTCGCAAGCTCTATCAAAGTAGATAATCGTAAAGATCCATCTAAATGCAAATGTAAATCTGTTTTAGGTATTTTTAATAAAAATTCTTCATCATAAAGTTTCTTTGTAAATTTGTTCTTGTTCATATCTAACTCTCTCTATTAATTACACAAAAGTACTAAAATATAATTACAATATCAAGAATATT
>JAOZRH010000154.1 GCA_029931905.1 Fidelibacterota bacterium | reverse complement strand
CAATAAATGTTTCGCTTTTTTTATTATAATGAAAATTTATTATTGTATTAAACAACTCCCTGATCAAGCATAGAATCGGCAACTTTAATAAATCCAGCAATATTTGCACCATTAACATGGTTAATATAATCACCTTCAGTTCCGTATTTCACACATTGATCGTGAATATCTTTCATAATAGTTTTAAGCTTTTCATCAACTTCTTCACTTGACCAATTGAATCTCATTGAGTTTTGACTCATTTCAAGACCAGAAACAGCAACACCACCAGCATTTGCAGCCTTACCAGGTCCAAAGAATATTTTTGCAGAATGAAATGCTTTAATTGCTTCTGGAGTACAACCCATATTAGATAATTCTGAAATATATTGAACACCATTAGCGATTAATGCCTTTGCATCGTCTTCATTTAATTCATTTTGAATAGCACATGGCATTGCAATATCACATTTAACTTCCCAAGGTTTTTTGTTTGGATAAAATTTTGCATTAGGAAATTTTTCAACATATGGAGAAACTATATCATTATTCGATGAACGAAGTTCTAATAAATAATCAATTTTTTCACCAGAAATACCATCTTCATCATAAACATATCCATCAGGTCCAGAGATTGTAACAACTTTTCCACCTAATTCTGTAACTTTAAGAGCAGCGCCCCAAGTAACATTTCCAAATCCAGAAAGTGTAACAATTTTTCCTTCAAATGTGTCATTTTTTGTTTTAAGCATATTTTGAGCAAAATAAGTTCCACCAAAACCTGTTGCTTCCGGTCTAATCAAACTACCGCCCCAATTTCTTCCTTTACCTGTAAGAATACCTGTAAATTCGTTTTTTAATTTTTTATACATTCCAAATAGATAGCCAATTTCTCTTCCACCAACACCAATATCTCCAGCTGGAACATCTGTATTTGGACCAATATGGCGATATAATTCTGCCATAAATGATTGACAAAATCTCATAATTTCATTATCTGATTTACCGTGAGCATCAAAATCTGCACCACCTTTTCCACCACCCATAGGTAAAGTAGTTAGTGAATTTTTAAATGTTTGTTCAAAACCTAAAAATTTCAAAATGCTTAAATTTACACTTGCATGAAACCTTAATCCACCTTTATATGGACCAATTGCACTGTTAAATTCAACTCTAAAACCACGATTTACTTGAATTTCTCCCTCGTCATCTACCCATGGTACTCGGAACATAATTACTCTTTCTGGTTCAACGATTCGTTCTAAAATTTTTGCCTGTTTGTAATTTGGATTTTTGTCCAATATTGGCATAATAGATTCAACGACTTCTTCTACCGCTTGCAAAAATTCTTTTTGACCAGGATTTTTTGCTCTTACCGTTTCCATAAAAACATCAACATTCTTGCTCATTTCTTCTCCTTTTTTTAAATGTCATCAATGCTGTTTTTTTACAAATTTCCACTTGTTTTATTGTACCTAAGAATAATAATAATTTTCTAATTTTCCAAATGATTTAATGAATATTATTTGTATATTTACAAAGGTATTAAAATGTTATCATTAAAGGTGAAGTAAAATGAATAAACCAATATTAAAAATAAATAAAAACCTATCATATCGATTGTTAATGCAAAAAAGAATTCATGAAATTTTAATTGTATCCAGTTTTTATGATGCTTTTAAATTGTATGAAGATGGACGATTGGCGGAAATGATTATTTCTCAATATGAAGAGTTAGATTTGCAGTCAAAACCTAAAGTTGTAAGAGTTTCTACGGCCGAACATGCTTGGAAAAAATTAGAGGATAAAAAAATTGATTTAATAATTACAATGGCAAGGATTTCTGATTTAAATCCTTATGATTTTGGGAAACAGATAAAGGAAAAATATCCTGATATTCCTATCGTATTGATGACTGCAAATGAAAAAGAGCTTAATTGGGTACAGGAAAATACGACTGATTTGTCTGGCATTGATAAAGTGTTTTTTTGGTTAGGTAATTCAGCCATATTTCCCTCAATTATCAAACTTTTGGAAGATAAAGATAATGCAAATAGAGATATTCAAAAGGGAATGGTAAGAACTATAATTGTTGTTGAAGATTCGCCACATTTTTATTCACTTCTATTACCATTGATATATAAAATATTTATTACTTATACATTTGAGTTGATAAAATTGGAATATACCGATGATAGTAGATTGCTGAGAATGTATTCAAGACCGAAAGTTTTATTGGCATCTAATTATGAAGAAGCGATTGAACTTTATGAAAAATATAGGGATAATGTTTTAACCATAGTTTCGGACACAAGATTTCCACGAAATGGAGAATTGGATCCAAAAGCTGGGTTAAAACTTTTAGATAATATAAGAGAAAAATCTTTTCAAACTCCAATGGTTGTGATGTCAAAGGAAGCTCAAAGGGAAAAACAATATTTTGAAGAATTAAATGCTGAATTTATTGATAAAAATTCTGCTAGTTTTTTAAATGAATTAGAAAAATTTATTGTACTACATTGTGGTTTTGGAAAATTAGAATTTAATATCAAAGATTCAAGAAAAAAAATAAAGGTTAACTCACTTGTTGAATTGAGAAATGTAGCAAAAGAAATAACCCAAAAATCCATTAAAACACATGCGAAAAATAATCATTTTTCAAATTGGTTAGCGATTAGAGGATATTTTGATTTAGCCGATTTATTAAAGCCAATGAGTTATAAAGATTTAGAAAACAAAAATATATTATTTCAATATATCGAAGAGCAATTGAATTATCAAGTTGTGGATAAAATGATTATTTTTAATACAAGATCATATTCTCCAGAATATAAATATGTACGAATGGGAGATGGTTCACTTGGTGGAAAAGGTCGTGGATTAGCTTTTTTAGTTAGTTTATTTAAAGAATATAATTTTCGGTTAGAATATCCTAATGTGAAAATAGATATTCCAAATTTTATTGTTATTGCCACTAATCATTATGATGATTTTATTAAAAGAAATAATTTATTTAAAAAAATAATTAAAGAAAAATCTGATGACGAAATTGATAAATTGTTTTTAAAATCAAGGTTTAGTAGAAATTTTTTAAATGATATCAAACATTTTTTAAAAGAAAATAAAAAACCATTAGCTATTCGTTCATCAAGTTTATTAGAAGATTCATTTTTAGAACCGTTTGCTGGAATTTATAGAACTTTTATGTTAACAAATTCCGAAGATAATCTTAAAGAACGAGTGGAAAATTTATCAAATACAATAAAATTGGTATATGCCTCAATATTTTCAAAAAAAACAAAATCTTTTTTAAATTCTGTTGGTCATAAAAGAGAAGATGAAAAAATGGCTGTTGTCGTTCAAGAATTAATTGGAAGACAACAAGGAGAATATTTTTATCCAACTTTTTCTGGTGTTATGCAATCATATAATTATTATCCGCAAAAAAAGATGAAAAGAGAAAATGGACTGGCAACTGTAGCATTAGGACTCGGAAAACAAGTTGTAGAAGGTAAAAAATCGTTGAAATTTTCTCCATATACACCAAAAGTTATACCACAGTTTTACAATACTAAATCTGTGTTTACAAATACTCAAAATTTTTTTTATGCACTGAATTTAAAATTCGATAAATTTCCGACAGATGAAAGTGAAAATTTAGTAAAATTACCAATTTCTGAAGCCAAAAAAGAAGGTGTTATGGAATTGATATCAAGTGTTTATTCTGCACATGATTCTAAGTTTGTTGAGTCATTAGATGAAAAAGGGCAACGGGTAATTACATTTGCAAATATTTTGAAATGGAAAGCGTTTCCATTAGCTAAAATTTTAAGAGATATTAGTGAAATAACAAGAAAAGGAATGGGCTGTGATGTTGAAATTGAGTTTGCTTCGAATACTTTAATGAATACTGATGATGTAGATGATTTTTCAATTTTGCAGGTGAGACCACAAATCACTTATGATAAAAGTATTGCTTTAGATGAAAAACATGATGAAAAAGATATTTTGATAAAAAGTGATATATGTCTCGGGAATGGTATGTTTGAAAATATTTATGATATTTTATTCATTGATGCTAATCATTTTGATAATATGCAAACTATCGCTTATGCTCAAGAAATTGACAAATTAAACAAAAAATTTAATAATGATAGAAAATATTTACTAATTGGTCCTGGGAGATGGGGAACTTCAGATAGAATGCTTGGTATCCCAACAACTTGGGATAATATTTCAAATGTTAATTGTATTGTTGAGGTGGGAATTCAGGATTATTTTATTGAACCATCTTTTGGAAATCATTTTTTTCAGAATATTACTTCGTTGAATATTCCATATTTCACAATTCCACCAAATTCAAAATCCACTAAAATAAATTGTGAATGGATAAAAAAACAAAAACAGATAAATAAGTCAAATTTAGTTAAACATATAAAACTAAAAAATCCACTAACAATTAAAGTTGATGGGAAAAATGGAATGGGAGTGATTCTTAATAATTGAGGTTAAAATTTAATAAAAATATGATACATATATTGAAACAATATCAAAAATTATT
>JAOZRH010000153.1 GCA_029931905.1 Fidelibacterota bacterium | reverse complement strand
GTTTTGCCCCGACGCGTGAAGGGCATATTTAAACTCTTACTGATTTTTTTGGCATCATTTTTAAATGTTTCATAAAAATCGCCCATACGAAAAAGCATGATTTTATCAGGATGTTTGGATTTAATACTTTGATATTGTCTCATTAAAGGTGTTAATTTTTCTTTCTTTACCATAATTAAATTTAATTAAAATAAATTGTAAATGAAATAAAAAACACAATACAGCTTATAATGAAAAGGGCGACTGGATACTCGAAATTTGAAATATGGAATTTTCTGTTCGCAAAAAGACGAGGTTATTGATTTTTATATTTTTTTCATTCTTTTTTTTGGTTCTATATTAAAAACTCCCAAAGCTATTAACTTCAGGAGTTTTTTTTAATATTTTTATTAAATTATTCTTCTATTTGTATTGTCTCTTTTGATTTAGGAATATTTTCAGATATTGTTTTTTTTCTGTTGTGAAAAATATTATAATAAAGAGTTGCAGTTCCTAAAAATATCCAAGCTAACCAAGTAAAACCTTTTATAAATGGGATAGCTATTAAAATATGAACAATGAATAATCCTAAAATAAAAGGCAATAACCATTTCTTCAATTGTGGAAATTTTTCAGAAAGTAAATTGCCTAAAAAATTAGCTAATACAAATTGTCCCATGAATATCAATAGTGAATAGATAACATAATAGATTATCGAAAAATAGATTATCGAAAAAGGAATTGTAATAATAAAAATCATTGAAATAAGTGCCACAATTGGTCCAACTAATAAATATAGAAGTCCCCAAGCGAAAACGGGTCCAGTATTATTTTTTAATGTAGTGCCTGTTTTTTTGAAAGATTTTGGAAAAATATAGAACCAAAGTATTCCAAAAAGTAAACTTATGAAGAAAAATTTAAAAGATTTACCACAAGTAAAATCTTTTTCTGTACGGAAATTTTTAAAATCAGTAGTTCCTCTAATTGTAATAGAATCAGCATCCATATCTAAATCGTTATGTTCTAAATCTCCACTAATTGTTGCTAAATCATTTACCTCTAAATTTCCAGTATTAATCTCAGCATCACCATTAATTATGCCATTTACTGTTACATATTCGGCTTCAATTTCAACATCATTGGATATTGTTCCATATATATAAACTTTTCCACCTTTTGCGTTTAAATCACCATAACATACAGCAGACGAATCAATAATGATAATTCCACCATAAGCATTTATATCTCCGTAAACATTTCCTTTAATAATAATATTTCCACCAAATGCATTTAAATCTTCATCTACAGTTCCAGTTAAAATAAAATCACCACAAAACACATAAAGATCTTGATTTATTCGTCCATTTACTTCTGCGTCTCCACTGAAAATGTAACAACTTTCTTCAACATCACCGTTTACTTCTATATCACCACCCATTAAAAATAGGTCATCTTCAGAGTTATTATTAAACTTAATTTTTGAAGCCATTTCTGCTTGAATTGCAAAAATTTGCGTTGTTAGAAGCAGAATTGTAATCATTAAATAAAATATTTTTTTCATTTTTTCTCCTCGGCTTTTGCCATTTTATTTAGTTTGACAAATTGTATTCAAATATTGTTGTCTAAATATATAAAAAACATTTAAAATTAAAAACAAGAATTGATATAAAGTAATTTAAGTGAATAGTTGAAAAGTATAATAATATATTTTATATTTAGCATAGAATAATAGAAAAAAAACGGGGAATAATTAAATGAAATTTACAATTAGAAAGGCTGTGGAAAGAGATTTTGAAGATATTTTATCTTTAATTAAAGAATTAGCTCTTTTTGAAAAGGCAGGCGAAAAGGTAACAAATTCAGTTGAACAGATGAAAAGCGAAAAAGATTATTTTCAGTGTTTTATTGCAGAAAATTCAGAAAAAGAGGTTGTAGGAATTGCATTATATTTTTTTACATATTATACTTGGGTTGGGAAATCACTTTATTTAGACGATTTATATGTTAAAAAAGAGTATCGTAAAAATCAAATTGGAACTGCGTTACTAAAAAAAATATTTGAAGTGGCAAAGAAAGAAAATTGCAAGAGAGTTCGTTGGCAAGTATTAAATTGGAATAAACTTGCAATTGATATGTATAAAAAAGTAGGTGCTGAAATTGATAATGAGTGGAGTAATTGTGATTTTGATTCTAAAGGGATAAAGGAATTTAATTTTTAGTTTCAATCGCAATCTTTCCGTCTGTATCATCCATTTTTATCCAAATAGGATTAGTTGCTGTAAACTTTTTATTGGTATTGTTTTTTATTTCAGCGCGAATATAACCAGCGTTTTTTTCTTGTAGAATAAATTTATGGGAATATATCAGCTCGTTAATTCTTTTTTCAAATATAATGGTTTCTTTTTTTTGATCTAAATCTCCAAAAAATATTCTCAAATTTTCCATATTTCCAAATTCATTATTTGATTTACATTTAATTGTGATTGTCAATTTATTTCCGGTAGCGGATTCACCCAATTCAAAAATATTTCCAAATTCATTTACCAATTTTAGGTCGATACTAAAACTATTTGTAATAAAACATTTTCCATTTTTCAACGAATTTAAAATATCATCCTTAGTGTTCTTTGCAATTATTCCTGTCCGGTGCTCTCCTAAAAGTTGAGTATTGTTTTCGAATAATGAAATCATTGGAATTTTTATTTGTCTAAATATATTGAAATTCCCATGTGAATCGTTTCCCGAATAAATAAAAAGTTTTTTGCCATTCAGAAGTTGTTTTGTCCACAATTTAATATCCTTATTTAATCGTTTATTTATTAATCCGTTCATTATTTGGAAACCATTTAAATATTCAGTTTGATTGAAAGACCAATTGCCTCTATTCAGTATTTTTTTTTGTAAAAAAGGAACCTTTTCGTTTGGATGTGCAGCAATTAATAATGAATTGTTAGTCGTCAATTGTTTTACATCTTTACATAAATGGGTCGGAGTATATTTAAACCAATTTTCGGCACCATCGCCATTTCCTTCGATAAAAGTTTCATTATTAATAACTAAAAAATGCACATTTTGATTTTTTTCATTTCCACAACTTAACTCTTCACCAAAAAAAACTGTCAAATTTTTTGATGAATACTTTTTTACATCTTTTTTTAAATTATTCCATCTTGTTAAATTTTTGTCTGGCAGGTGATATTCTCCTAATACATCATCAAGATCATAAGAGTGGTCTGTTATTGCAATATTATTCAATCCAATTGCTTCGGCAGTTTTTACAATTATTTCAACAGGTGCACCGAATTCCACTTGATCGTGTGTGTAAAACGAGTGTACATGTAAGTCACTCCACAAAAATTTATTTGAATCTGGAAATTTTTCTGATGCAATAAATGTTTTTAATGGAGAGTGTGTTGATTGTTTGTAATTGTGAACAATTGCTTTTTTTGTTTTATTCTCAATTTTATATTCGATAATTGGTTTGATAGAAATTGTTTTATTTTTATATTTTTCTAATTTTTTATATGGAATTAAGAACATTTCGTGATACAATAATTGTTTGATAGAAATTGTTTTGTTTATATTAAAAAATGTTTCACCATCTGTTCCTAAAATTTCAATTTTTGTTATTTTTATAGGATAAGTGTGAGAATCTTTAATAATAAGCGAAATCGGAAGATCCTTGTTGGGATTTAAACGATATGGTGCATCGAAAATAATTTCTGGCTCTTTTTGATTATATAGATTAAACAAATATTTAAATTTATAGTGAATCTCCGCATAGTTGAATGTCCATTTAGTTAGTGAACTGACTAATATTTTATTTAATATATTCATATCATAAGATAAAAATTTTTTTCTGTTAATAATAATTTTATCTTATATAAATTTTTCATAATTTATATAGAAATTAACGGGGAGATTAAATGGGGAAAATTTTGAAGGCACCTTTCGGATTATTATTCTTTGCAATAACAGTGAATGATAAAAATTTATTTAAAATAATAGAAAAAATTATCACAAAAAAATATGGGAATATTTTATTTGAAAGTGAAATATTAAATTTTGATGAAAAGACCAATTATTATAAAAAAGAGATGGGTGAAAAATTGTGGAAAAAATATTATTCTCTTGAACCAATTATATCTTTGGAGAATATTTTTCAATACAAACATGATTCAAATGAATTAGAAGATCAATTTAGTAACGATAATAAACGAAATGTTAATATTGATCCGGGATATATTACTTTATTTAATTTTTCGTTATTGACGACAAAAGGATATTCTCATCGGATATATTTAGAAAAGGGAATATATTCAGAAATAACACTTATTTACAAAAATAAAAAGTACGAATATTTACCTTGGACATATCCCGATTATAAATCTGATGATGTTTTGAAGTTATTAGAAAAATCAAGAATATTTTTGAAAAATAACATATAAATTATATATAGAAATTAAACCCTAAACAGAACTTTTCCGATGTCCAATTTTGCCTCTAAATCTAAGCATTTTTTAATCCAACTTTTTTATCATAAATGCAATTAATGTAATAAATAAATTTAAAATGGATTATTTTTTCTTAAATA
>JAOZRH010000033.1:13830-16735 GCA_029931905.1 Fidelibacterota bacterium | reverse complement strand
TTGATTTACCAAAATCCTCGTAAATAGCCTCATAAAGTTTGTTCTCATTCTCTAATAGGATTTTTTTCAACTTTTGTAATTGTTCAACTCTAAATTTTACTTCTTTTGTTTTATTAGAATTAAAAAATTCTTTTTGTTTTAATAAAATATTGTTGATATTCATTTTGGTTTCCTGTTTTGATTATGAGTCATCTATTAACTATCTGTTTTTTATTTCAATTCACTTAATGGAATATATCCAATAATATTTTTGTCATATGAAATAAAAAACAATTTACTATCGTGAATGCGAATGCCTTCTCCCATATATATCGGCCTAGCTAATTGTGGAAGAAATGTTTCCGTCTCCAAATTAAAACGAGTTAGGTTCTCAGAATTTTGGCTATATGCTATTCCAGAATCAATTGTTAGACAATAACCATATTCCGAATACGATATAGATGCCAAATAATTTCCATCATAATCAAATTTCGCTATGTAATTGTTCCCATTATCTATGAAAATAACATATAATATTCCATCACAACTTTCCATACCATTTATATCAGTATAATCTAATGAACTCAAATCAAATTCTAAATCGACTACTGATGTTTCAATGTTATACCTTGAAATGGATGTGTGACAAATATCAATAAAGATAAAATTAGAATCGTGTGCGATAAAATCTCCACCACAATAATCATATAATAGTTTTTCATCGCCTCCATTTAAATTATATTCATACAAACCATAGCTAGCTAATGGATGATAATAAATAATATTTCCGTTGAAATCAATGTCTTGCAAACCAAAATATTCGTCTGAACTTAGCGCGATTTCATTAACATTAAATAGTACTTTTGCAGATTTATATGGATATTTTAACATTAAATGGTTTTTCTCTATTTCTACAAAAGAACCATTTTCAAAATAAAATCGTATTGCAAAATCAAAATACAACTTACTTAATTTCACATCTTTATTGAATTCAAAATTAATAAAATATCCATCTTCTGCTATTGTATATATTGGAATCAATGTATCAATAACAATATATTCAAAATTTTCGATTTCGTAAAATATTATTTTTGTTACTAATTGTTCATCTAATTTAATTGAATCTTGATTTTTAATTACAACACTATTATAATTGACTTGATTAATTTCAAAAATATTCCAATCCAAATCTATTGGGTCAATTTGGTATCTGGATGAATTATCATCACATGAAATAATAAACAAACTAATAAATATCAGAAAAATTATAAATTTTATTTTTGTAATAGTTTTGATGTTTCTAAACATGATTTGCCCCTTATAGTTTGTACAACTTAATAAGTATATAAAACTATTGCAATATAAAAAAGATTTTTCAAATTATCGTCTCAGCTTTTTTCCTGTATTCTTCTCGGCTTTAATAATTAATTCATCAGACATTTTTTGATGTTTTTTAATTAATTCTTTTTCATTTAAATTTATTATTTTTCCATTTTCTACAACTACTTTTCCATTAATAATTGAATAATCTACTGGATTCATTGCACTACCAAAAATAATTGCTCCTGCTGGATCGTGCTGTCCTCCAGAATATTCTAATCTATCCATTGAAATCATCGTAATGTCTGCACATTTTCCAGGAGCTATTTGTCCAATGTCATTTCGTCCAAGAACTTTCGCACCGCCAACTGTCGCCATCCAAATTACTTCTTCGGTTGAAAGCCATTTGCTCGGCTCTCGTAATCTTGAAATTAACATTGCATTTCGCATCTCCAAAAGCATATTAGACGAATCATTTGAAGCGGAACCATCAACTCCAATACTCACATTTGCACCAGCATTCAATAGTTCCTTGATTGGAGCAATTCCAGACCCAAGACGCATATTTGAAGATGGGCAATGTGAAACACCAACTTTGTTTTCGCCAAATCCTTTTATCTCATTCTCATTGAGAAAAATAGAATGGGCAAACCAAGAATGTGGAGTTAACCAATCAAATGATTTAATTAATTTATAAGGTCTTTTTCCAAATTTTTCTATACAAAACGCTGTCTCATCATTTGTTTCGGCAAGATGAGTATGTAATTGTAAATTATTTTCTTTCGCAATTTTTGCTGTTTTTTTCATTAATTCAGGTGTAACAGAAAATGGTGAACATGGTGCAAGTGAAATTCTCGTCATTGCTCCAAAAGAAGTATCGTGATATTTCTTAATTAAACGATTAGTATCTTCAATAATTTCATCTTCTGTCTGAATAACATCGTCTGGTGGCAATCCACCATCAGATTTTCCCATTGACATTGATCCACGAGTTGGTTGAAATCTAAATCCAAGTTCTTTCGCAGCTTCAATTTCTCTATCAATCAAATTCGATTCTGTTTTATTTGGAAATAAATATAAATGATCCGAGCTTGTTGTGCATCCCGATTTTAAAAGTTCGCTTATTGCAATTTTTGCACTTACATAAAAAGCATCGCTGGATATTTCTCGCCATATTTCATAGTTGGTTAATAACCAATCAAAAAGCTCCGATTTCTGTGTTGAAAAAATATTCCTTGTTAATGTTTGAAAAAAATGATGATGAGTATTGATGAATCCCGGCAAAACAATCATTCTACTTGCATCGATTATTTTATCAACTTTTCCTGTAAATTCTTTTGAATTTGCAGATACAATCTTATTATCTTCAATTAAAACATGTCCGCCAGAAAAACTGTCCAAAACATTTTCAGAATTAATGTCGTCTTTAACCCTGACACATAACAATGGATTTTTAATTAAAATTGATTTTGACATTTTTCTCTCTTTTTTGTTTCTCTTTCATTCATATATCTTTCGTACTTCTTGTGACTACAATTTTACCACCGAATTCACTGAATAGCACCGAAATATAATTTCACATTTCACTTTTCACATTTCACATTTC
>JAOZRH010000033.1:10487-13730 GCA_029931905.1 Fidelibacterota bacterium | reverse complement strand
TAATCAACCCCGTTCTATCATTAAATTCATTAATTAGATTATCAATTTTTCCACTTAATTTGTGAATTGCTCCCCAATAATTTTTCTGATCATACCATTGCTTATTCAATTCAGACAATTCTTTTTCTTGCTGTTCAATCCAAGTATAATATTTTAAATTATGAACTCTTTTCTTTTCATAATAAGTTAATTCAAGCATATTATCTTTTTTAATATTTGTTAATAATTCAAAATCTTTATTTGCATCAATGTTTGTATATTTCCCATATTTTTCGTTTAATTCTCTCATTCGTGAACCATACATTTCCATTGAATCTGTGAAAACTGTAAGCACTACATCGTTTTCAGTTAATTCGTAATATTTCGCATACTTGATCGCCGCCATCATATTTCCAATTGAAGAAATTCCAAGCAAATCTAAATTATTTATAATATTTTCATCAATTCCTTGATTCTTCAAAAATTTTCTACCTTCTGGCTCATTAAAAAATCTCATCAATCTAATATTCGGCTCATCGTCAACAGCTACAACCATATCGGTATTTTTCACATTATGAATCCAAGGCACATGTTTATCGCCAATTCCTTCAATACGATGATCACCAAATCCATTTCTTAATAATGTTGGACACTGAGTTGCCTCAGCTACAGCAATTTTTGAAGTTGGATATTTTTCTTTTAAATAGTCACCACTTCCGAGAGTACCAGCAGAACCCGAAGTTAAAACTACACCAGAATAATTATCATTTTCTTTCATTACTTTTTTCAAAACTTTTTCCATTGCATCGCCAGTTACTTGATAGTGCCAAAGATGATTTCCCATTTCATCAAATTGATTAAATATTACAACATCATCTCTTGTTCGTTTTAATTCCCAACATTTGTCAAAAATTTCTTTTACATTACTTTCTGTTCCCGGAGTTGAAATAACTTCACCTGCCACTTTTTCTAACCATTCAAATCGTTCACGAGACATTCCTTCAGGTAAAATTGCAATAGATTCACAAGCCAATAATGATGCATTGTAAGCTCCACCACGACAGTAATTCCCCGTTGATGGCCAAACCGCTTTTTGATGTACTGGGTCAAATTGTCCAGTAATTAATCGTGGAGCAAGACATCCCAAAGTTGCACCGACTTTATGTGATCCCGTTGGAAACCATTTCCCAACAAGTGCTACAATTTTTGCCTTTACGCCAGTTAATTCAGATGGAAGTTCGATATAATTTACATCGCCATATTGTCCACCTTTTTCTACTGGTTCATTCTGCCAAGTAATTCTAAACAAATTTCTTGAATGCACATCCCAAAGTCCAATATCCTTTAATTCATTTTTTATTTTACCCGGAATAGTTTCCGGATTTTTCATTTGTTCAAATGTCGGAATAATTATATTCCTTTCTTTGCATCGCTTTACAGTATTTTGCAATTGCTTTTCATTGATTGTTAAATCTATCATTTATACTCCTTTTTATTTAATCATAACGGCCAAGGTTAAAATTTAATCATTTTCTTAAATATATTCAATATAATTCACAAAAGAATTCATTTAGCTTACAAATATATATTTCTTAGATAAGGTTAGTTGAAAGAAAAATATTATTTGACTTTATAATTTAACTATGTTATTTTAATGCAGGTATTAGATAGTTAGAAAATACAATTATTGATATATTACCAAACGAGAGAAAGAACAAGAATAGATAATATATATATGTTAGACACAAGCAAAATAAACGAAACATTAGTAAACCAACTTTGTAACCGATAACGGAGAGTTGAAAAAATGGGTTATGATAAATAAAGCACAAAAACAGATTACTAAAAATTTTTACCAAATTAACAAGGATTCGGCATGAGTAAAGGAACAAATATAAAATTATTTGAGCAACAAAAAGTCCGTACACATTGGGATAATGAACAAGAAAAATGGTATTTTTCTATTATTGATGTAATAGCCATTTTAACAGAGAATGCTCGTCCACGAAAATACTGGAACGACTTAAAAAGCAAATTAAATAAAGAAGGTAGTGAACTGTCCGAAAAAATCGGACAGTTGAAAATGAAAGCAACAGATGGAAAAATGCGTCAGACTGATGTTGCAGATACCGAACAATTATTCAGGCTTATTCAGTCTATTCCTTCGCCAAAAGCAGAACCTTTTAAAATATGGATAGCCAAAATTGCAAAAGAAAGAATTGATGAGATTGAAGATCCTGAAATTGGCTTCGATAGATTAATGGAAACTTACCTAAAAAAAGGATATAGCAAAGAGTGGATAAACCAGCGTTTAAAAAGCATAGAAGTCCGCAAAGAATTAACTGATGAATGGGATAATCGTGGTGTTAAAAAAGGACTGGAGTATGCCATACTAACCAATGAAATTACAAAAGCTTGGAGCGGTTTTGATGTTAAGAATTACAAAAAACTAAAGGATTTAAAGAAAGAAAATTTAAGAGATAATATGAGTAATTTAGAACTTGTACTAAATATGCTTGCAGAAGCAACAACTACCGAAATTAGTAAAGAGAAAAAACCAGAAACTCTTGAGCAAAACAAAACAATAGCAAACCAAGGTGGCACAATTGCCGGAAATACACGCAAAGAGATTGAAGAAAAAACGGGTAAAAAAGTAGTCTCAAAATTATCGGCTAAAAAACATTTAGATAATTCGTAATGAAAGAGAGTTAAAAATTATTGCCAAATTAGGTAGAACATTCAAGCCAAACCTTGTTTTATTCTGTAAACAAAAAAACAAAAGTTCTTGGAATCGAAATAAAAAAACAATTATGTAAATTTTTATAAATTCCTATTTTTCAATGCTATAAAATATAGTACCCCTCGTACTCAAATCTCAATAACATTAAACTCATCTATGTCAAATTCTTTCACAAACATATCTATCATATCGTTTCTAACTGTTATATAACATTCTTTTTTTGTTTTTAAAACCTTTTCCACTAATTTGTAAAATCCATTTTTTAATAGAATTTCAACAGGTCCAACCTCATCAATAAATATCGGTTCAATTTTTTCATTTATTATAGAGCCAATTATTCCTTCTGCAAATTTTATTCCTTCTTCAGAAAAACTAAATCTACCAAATTGATTTTTTTCATTCCATTTTTCCGGTATGTATTTTTTTAGAAAAACAAATGGGACAAACTTTTTAGTTTGTAAATGAATGATATTATATCCAACAAATTTTTCATCTTTTATAACCTTTTTACAAACAAATCCATC
>JAOZRH010000033.1:0-10387 GCA_029931905.1 Fidelibacterota bacterium | reverse complement strand
TTACTTATCCCGCAAATGTTTTACTTCCTTTTCATATCGAATTGCCTGAATTTCTGCTATAATTGAAATTGCAATTTCCGCTGGAGTATCGCCACCAATATCAACTCCCACTGGCAAATAACAATAACTTAAATCAGGATTATCAACTTCTGATTTTAATTTATCAAATATTATTTTCTTTTTACTTCTCGACGAAACCATTCCAACATATTTTGGATTCCAATTAGATTTATAAATTTTATTTAAAACTATGCTATCGTAATTATGTTCATAGGTTGCAATAATAAAATATGCATTTGGAGAAACTTCTTGGTTTAAAAGCACATCTTTAAATTTACCAAATATTTTGTTATCTGCTCCATCAACTTCTTCCAACATATCTTTTCTATCATCAATTACAGTAATAAAATAATCGAGATTTTTTAGATGATAAACTAATTTCTTTCCAATATGTCCAGCGCCAAAAATATAAATATGGTTTTTTGTAGAAAAATATTCATAAAATAAAGTTGCATTTCCACCGCAAATCATATTTGTTTTTTGTCCATCATTTTCATCATCAAGATTATATTTTACAAGCTCATTTTCTTTTGTTTCAAAAATTGTTTTTGCCTTTGCAATCGCCATTCTTTCGATAGTTCCACCACCAACAGTTCCAAGTGTTTCACTCGTAGGATATACAATCATTTTTGCACCAGTTTTTGATGGACCGGATCCTTCTGTCTTCACAACTGTTATTATTACACCGGATTTTTTGCCTTGATATAATTCGTAAATCTCTTTATTTAATGTTTCTGTTCTCATTTAAAATCCTTTTTATAAATTGTTACAAATTCCTTACCCTTCATATGTCTCGTTGGTGTTGCTTGAATTACATTTTTTCTAAATACTGAATAATCATTAATAATCGTTCCGGAAATCACATCAATTCCAAAGTCAAATAAAATTGGTGAAAGTGGAGTTGATGGACCAAGCATAACAACAAAACTTTTTTTTGAAATATGTTTCATTAATTCCGAAAAGGTATGATTGGTAATCGAGGTTGCCGTTAATGCAATAACATCTGCATCTGGTAAATATTTTGGAATTGCACTTTCCGGTAAATCGTTTTCTTGTGGTTGTTTTTCGAATATTTGTAATTGTTTAAATTCATTCTTTAACTCTGTCAAAAATGGAAAATGCCCAACCACGCCAACATTTTTTCCCTTACCTTTTTCAAGAATAATATTCTTCGCATTTACTTTACTAAAAAAATTTCTTGAAAATCCTGCAACTGCATTTATTGCCGACATTCCAACAGATGCTTCAATCAAATTATCTGATAATGAAAATTTTGCCAATTCTTTTAATGTTAATTTTTCCAAAAATCCTGAATTTCTAACTTTATGATGTGGACGATTGTAATGAAGTGTGCTAGCAACTCCTTCATATTCTCCCGCCTTAACTAATGTAGAAAAAACACCAATAATCACCTCTTCAACAGGAATATTTGGAACTTCATTTATTAATTTTTCTAATAATTTCATAATTTATACTTTGTAATATTTCATTTAAAGATAAGATAAAAATGCCACATCTTCGAGATATGGCATTTCTTATTTAATATCATTATTTCAATTTTTTAAAATAGTAATGAATTCGACAACTCAAGAAATACAGCAAAAAGTAAAAGTAAAATAGGAGTGGCAAAATTAACTTTTTTATAATTATACTTTACTATTTGAAAATTTGTATTTTGTTTTAATTTCAAAAATGTGCCAATTAACAATCCACTTACAATTGTATTGAGAATTATAAAACTAATCATTTCCATCATGGGTTGTAAATATAATCCTTCAGCTGGTTGAAAAATAAATTTCTGTGAAAAGGTAAAAAGTAAAACCCAACCAAAACTCATTAATGCAGATTTAATATATATTCTATTTTCTGAATAGATTTTAATAAAAGCAAACACAATTAATGATTCTAAAACAATCGAAACTGCTGGATTAATTGCAGACATTGCACTTTTTAATGGAATAAACAAATCGCTAAGTTTTATTATTCCAGCAACTAATGCAGTAAAAAATACTGCAGATTGTTTGTTGGTATTTTTATACGAAGAATACATAAAATAAAATGCAATTGGGAACATAATCATTCCCGGAAAACCAGTCGGTAAAAAATGAACTAAATATCCAAGAGTTGCCTCAATAATTCCCCAAAGTCCACCAAAAAATAATATCGTGAAAATCGTTCTTTTATTATTCATAACTTTTCCTTTTGTTATTTTTACATCTTTTTTTATTGCACATAAAATAGTAATTATTTTAAATATAAACAATTATAATTTTAGATTTGTTCTGAATGATTGGCATTATTTATCAAACTTTACAAAAAAATCTCTCAACATATTCAAACAAACATCTTTCCTATATTTCTTAGAAGAGCGACTATCATCAATTGGTTTAATGAGTTTTTCATATTCACCACAAATATCAAAATAAACACTTTGTGCTTCTTGATTTGTTTTTCCTATTATTTTTTCTTCCAATTCTCTTGATCTAACAACAGTTGAAGCTACAGCACCAAATGCAATTCTCACATCAGAAACCAAATTATTTTCAAAGCTGATCATTCCAATCATTGATGCTTTTGAAAGTGTCATTCCTTTTCGTGAACCAGCTTTTTTATAATAATTCACATCATAAATTTTCGCTGGAATAATTATTTCTGTTAATAGTTCGTTAGAATTTATTATTGTTTTTCCTGGACCTAAAATGAAATCTTTTATCGAAATCATTCGTTCATTATTTTTATTTTTCAAAACCAATTTTGCATCTACTGCATATAAAAAAGGAAGCGTGTCACCAGCCGGAGAAGCATTGATTATATTTCCTCCGATTGTTGCAATGTTTCTTGTGGGAAATGAGGCCATCTCTGAAATTGATTTTTTAAATATCTCCGAAATATTTTCATTTACCAACAATTCATTTAAAGTTACGGCAGAGCCAATGTGAATTTCATTGTCGATTAATTTTATCTGTTTCAACTCTTCCAAAGCACCAATAAATAAAGGTTCATTTTTAAATTTTGGCTTAACTCCAGACCCGCCAGCATTTTTTACCATTAAATCTGTACCACCAGAAATAATTGTAACATCTCTATCATCTAAAATATTTAATATTTCCACCAAAGATTTCCTTTGCAATTTTACATTTTGCTTAGAAGGTACTTCTTTGTTTTTTTCTTCTTTACGACTTTGCGACTTAACGAGAGGGATTTCTTTTTCTATTTTTTCAACTGCCAATTTCACACCTTCAATAATCATTTGATAACCAGTGCAACGACACAGATTTCCAGAAAGCGCCTCTTTAATCTCGGTTTCATTCGGATTAGAATTTACATTTAACAATCCAGCAGTTGACATCACCATTCCAGATGTACAAAATCCACACTGAACAGATCCAGCTTCCAAGAACGATTTTTCAATCAATTTATATTCATCTGTTTCATTAAATTTCTCCAAAGTCAAAATACTTTTCCCCGCAATCATTCCTGCAGAAAGCAAACAAGAATTCACCGCCTTTCCGTCAAGCAAAATTATACAAGCACCACATTCACCTTCGCCACAACCTTCCTTCACAGATGTTAATCCAAAATCATCTCTGAGAATATCCAATAATCTTCTACTCGGGTCAACTTCTATCATTTCATTTTTATTATTTAATTGAAATTCTATATTCATTTTTTCATCGCCTCCATTAAATATTCGGGAGTTATTGGAATCTTTTTAATTGAAATTCCAAGAGCATTTGAAACAGCTTCTGCAATTGCAGGTGGCGGTCCAGTTAATGGCAATTCGCCAGCACACTTTGCGCCAAAAGGGCCGAACTCATAAGGATTTGTTACGAATTCACATTTGAAATTTGGCATATCTTTTGTTGTTGGAATTTTATAATCAGTCATATTATTTTGAACTAATTTGCCATCGACAGAATTCATCACTTCCGTTGTTGCCCAGCCGACACCTTGAAGCATTCCTCCTTGCATTTGTCCCTGCAAAGCTCGTTCATCAATCACGGTTCCAACATCATAAACCGCATACATTTTCTTAACATCTATTTCAAAAGTGATTGGATCAATTTCAACTTCTGCAACATTTACACCATAAGAATAAACTGGATAAGCGTCGCCTTCAAATTTGTCATCATTCCATTTCAAAAAATCAGGATGTTTATAAATTCTCGATATTGATATATCATTTTTTTCGTTCCACTTTTCCTTCAACTCTATACTCGCACTTCGCAATAATCCGCCAATAATCATCGTAGTTCTTGATGCAACAGTAGGCCCGGAATCTGGAACTTTTTTAGTATCTGGAATTTCATAGGTTACATTTTCTATCGGAATTGAAAGTGTATGCGAAACAATTTTTCTCAGTGCTGTTTCTGCTCCTTGCCCCATTTCTACACTTGAAACATTTATAAAAACTTGTTTACCTTTTTTCTGTAAAATAATTTTTCCTTTTATATCGTTTTCACCTTTTCCAGTAAATCCACATCCGTGTGAAAACAATGACACTCCAACGCCTTTGAATTTCTTTTTATCAGCGGAATATTTTTTATAATTGGATATTTTTTCAGCAATTTTTATCATTTCTGGAAGTTTTATTTTGTCACGAATTTTTCCATTTGTAGCTGTAAAATCACCACTTTTTAATAAATGTTTCTTTTTGAAATCCAGTGAATTTTTTTTCACTTTTTTCGCAATATTTGTCATTAACATTTCAATTGCAAATACAACTTGCGGAGCACCAAAGCCACGATATGCACCACAAGGAACGGTATTGGTTTTATAATTTTTTCCCATCACCTTTAAATTTGGAATATTATAAACTCCAGTTGCTGAAAAAATTCCTCGCTGAAGAACTACTGGCGAAATTCCAGAAAAAGCACCAGCATTAAAATTTACATCTATCGTTAAAGCTGATATTTTGTTGTTTTCATCTAAAGCAACTTTATAATGAATTTCTGACGGATGCCTTTTGGTGGAAGAAATAATATCTTCATTTCTATCATAAATAATTTTAACAGGTCGTTTTGTTTTAAGTGAGGCAACAGCAACTTGACAAGCGAGTAAAGATGGAAATTCCTCTTTACCACCAAATGCTCCTCCAGTTGTAGAATGTGTTATTCTGATGCGATCAGTTTCCCAACCAAGCACATCTTGAATTGCACCTTGCACAAAAAATGGACATTGCATTGAACCAAAAATATGCATTATATCATCTTTAAATTCCGCAACAATTCCTTGCGGTTCAATATAAATATGTTCCTGATAACCTGTTTGATATTCGTCATTAATTATTATTTTTGCATTTTGAAATGCAAATTTTGTGTTGCCTTTCGAATAATTGTAATCAGTGAAAATCGCTTTTTCTTTCTTTGCATCTTCAATTGTTAAAATCGCTTTTTCTTCTTTATATTCTATTTCAATTTCATTTACAATGTCACTTATTATTTCACGATCAGCACCAACAACTAACAAAATCGGTTGTCCAATATAACTAACTTCATCTTCAGTGAAAATCGGATGATCAGAAACAACGGTTCGCATTCTATTTATTCCCGGCACATCATTTTTATCTATTATAAAATAATTTTTTGGTAATGTTGGAATTTTTACTGAAAGTATTTTCCCTTTTGGAATTTCACTTCTAACGGTTTTTGCATAAAATAAATTATCAAATTTTATATCATCAATATATTTTGTTTCACCGCTAATTTTACCCTTTCCATCAACCCTATCAATCGCTTTACTAATATTATTTTTCACAATATTCCTCGTTATAATATTTCATTAATTTTTCATAATCTTCTAATGTATCAACATCAAGATGAATTCCCAAATCGTCAACATCAATTCTATAATCATTTATTTTATGAATAAAATCGCGAAGGATTTCATCATCTGACATTTCTAAAATTTCTTTTATTAATTTACTTTTAAATAATATTGGATGTCCTTTTTTTCCATTACATCTTGGCGAAACAATGTCAGAATCTATCTCCAACATTTTTTTATAAGTTGAATATTTTACTAAAGGTTGATCGCCGGGAATAACAAAAAATCTGTCCGCTTTAATTTCACGAACTCCCTTTCTTACAGACGAAAACATTCCTTTTTCATAATTTTCATTTACAACTATTTCAACATTTGTCAAACTGGAAGCAATCTTTTGAATTCTTTCATGTTGATGCCCTGCAACAATTATAACCCGATCACATACACTTTGCAAACTATCAACACATTTACTCAAAATGTTTTTATCACCTATTGGTAATTCCATTTTGAATTTTTCCATTCGACTAGAAAAGCCACCAGCTAAAATAATTCCTTCCACATTTTTCATTTATTCATCTTTCCCTTTGATTTTCGCCAAAACGCAAGATTTTTAAAGTTTTATTCTTCATTGTTTACATTCTCTGTAGTTGACAATTCTTCAATTGATGTTATCGCCTTCTTCGGAAATTCAATCATTTTCATTGCAGAATCTATATCCTTCAAACCATTTCCTGTTGCAAGTAAAACAATTGTCGCATCTTTTGGCAACTCTTTTTTCATTTTAACAAATCCGGCAAATGCAGTTGCTCCAGCAGGTTCTGTAAATAATCCCTCTTTCGATGACAATTCTTTTTGTGCAAACAAAATCTCATCATCTGAAACCGTTATACATTTTCCATCATATTTTTTTAATTGCTTAATTGCATAATATCCGTTTCGTGGAATTCCTACAGAAATAGAATCGGCTATTGTCTTCGCTTCAATTGGTGAAAATTCACCAACTCTTAATGCGGTTCTAATTGCATCGCTTCCTTCTGCTTGAACAGCAACTATTGTGGGAATACTTTGAATAAATCCATATTCTTGTAAATCTCTAAATCCCTTATAAACGCCACCAAGAATTGCTCCATCACCAGTTGGTACAAATACAAAATCGGGCGATTTATCTAATACTTTATAAATTTCAAGCGATACGGTTTTTTTCCCTTCAATTGTTAATGGATTGTAAGCCGTATTTCTACTGAGAAATTTATTTTTTTTTGAAAATTCAAGTGACAACTCAAATGCTTTATCATAACTTCCATCAACTGTAATTACATTTGCCCCATATTGTAAACTTTGAATCATTTTCGCTTTCGGTGCTGATTTTGGCAAAAATATTGTGATATTCAAATTTGCCGATGCTCCAATTCCTGCCATTGATGAACCAGCATTTCCTGTAGAAGCTACAACAATATCATTAATTTTCATTTTTTTGGCAAACCCTGCAACGAGATAAGAAGCCCTATCTTTCAAAGAATTTGTTGGATTACAAGTATCATCTTTTATGAATAAATTTTTAAATCCCAATTCATTTCTTAAATTATTCACTTCCAACAACGGCGTATTACCAACAGAAATATTTGGTAAAAATTCCTTTTCTACAGGTAAAAAATCGTAATTCTTGAATCCGCGAGTTAATTCTACATCACAAATAACTTCCAAAACTCCTCTTAGCGGTTCGTTTTGTTTTTGAAATTTTGAACATCTTGGACAAACCATTATTTCCGAAGATATTGCGTATTTGCTCCCACACTCACTACATTGATACCAAAATGATCTTCTCTTTTCTCTTGGTATTTTCTCTTTATGCCTGTGTTGCTTAGACCTTTTTCTTCTATATTTGACCTTTAATATTGATTTCATTTTACTATTTTACCAACATTTTTAATAATCCTCTTGCAGTATGTAAACGATTTTCCGCTTCATCATAAATAATAGAATTTGGCGAATCCAAAACTTCATTTGTTATTTCATTTCCACGATCCGCTGGTAAGGCGTGCATAATTTTTGCATCTTTTTTTGCAAGTGAAAATAATTCTTTATCACAAATCCAATCTTTATGTTTTTCTAAATTATCTTTCATAATCTTTGCAGTTACTCCATTATCCGTATAATCATTTCCAAAATATCCAAATCCGCCCCAGTTTTTTGGAATAACAATATCCGCATCTCTTATCGCTTCTTCTTTATTATTTGTTAAAGTTAATTTTCCGCCATATTTGATTGCATTTTGTTTCGCCTTTTGAATTATATCCTCTTGTAATGGAAATTCTTCTGGAAATCCAATCGTAACATCCATTCCGAAACGAGGGAAAAATAATGCTTGTGATTGCGGAACAGATAATGGTTTTGCATGTGATGTTGCATAAGCCCAAAGAATTGTAACTTTAATATCTTTCAGATTTTTTCCAAAGTATTCTTCAATTGTCATATAATCTGCAATCACTTGTAATGGATGATAAATGTCGTCCTGCATAGAAATAAGGGGAACATCAGAAAATTTTGCAATTTCATTCAAATATTTATTCCCAATATGATGAAAGCAATTTCTTATTGCAATTACTTCACCCATTCGTGATAAAACTTTAGCAGTATCCATCGATGTTTCACCGTGAGATATTTGCATTTTGTCTTCAGTTAAATCATGAGCATGTCCACCCAATTGTGTTATCGCCGCCTCGAGAGAATTTCTCGTTCTCGTTGATTGTTCAAAAAATATCATGAAAAGTGTTTTGTGTTTTAATGGTTCCATTATCTCATAATTTTTCCATCTTTTTTTCAAATCTTTTGAAATATCAAGCAACTCATTAATTTCTGCTTTACTCCAATCTTCAAATGTTATTAAATGTTTCGGTGTCATTATTTCTCCTATTTTTCAATTTTTTTATTTTTTGTCAGTTAATATGTATGGCAAAAGCGCATAAAATCCAGATGCTTTTTCCAAATGATCTATTGGTGTTTTTTCGTTTGGAGCATGAGCATAAATTTCATTTCCCGGTCCATATCCAATAGTAGGAATATTATGTCTTCCACAAATAGAAACAGCATTAGTTGAAAATGTCCACTTGTCAACTCGTCCTGAATTTCCAAATAATTCTTCGTGAGTTTTTATTCCTGCTTGTAATAGTGGGTGATTTTCTTCTATCTTCCAAGTTGGGAAATATTTTTCCTGTTTATAAACTGTTCCTTTATAACTTTTTCTATCATAATTTGGTACAACAATTTTCACATCATCGCCTACAATTTTTTCTAATTCAGCAACAGCACTTTCTTTATTTTCTCCCCAAGTCAATCTTCTGTCGAGATGCATTTTTCCACCATCTGGCACAGCACATAATGACGGAGAATCTGTAGTAAAAACTGTTGGAGCAATTGTTCCCTGTCCCAAAAAAGAATCAGTTTTTAAATTTTTATTCAATTCTTCAATTTTAGATGCAACTTTTGAAGCAGAATAAATTACATTTTTTCCTCTTTCTGGAGCAGATGCGTGACAGGACAATCCTTTGAACAATAATTCAATTTCCATTCTTCCACGATGTCCACGATAAATTCCAACATTTGTCGGCTCGGTTATAACTGCAAAATCTGGAACAATTTTCTCCTCATTAATCAAATATTCCCAACACAAACCATCACAATCTTCTTCCATAATTGTAAATGTAAAATAAATTGTATATTCACCATCATAATTCATCTCTTTCAGAATTCTCGCTGCAGTTACCATTGAAGCTGCACCGCCTTCTTGATCAACAGTTCCTCTTCCGTGCACAAAGCCGTCTTTTATTAATCCAGAAAATGGTGGAATTTCCCATTGCGATTCATCGCCAGTATCAACAGTGTCAATATGTGCATCTATCGCTAATATTTTTGGACCATTTCCAACTTTCGCAATTAAATTTCCAAATCCATCTATTCTTGTATCCATCACTCCGACATCATTTAATTGCCTTTGAATTTCCAAAACAACTTGTTCTTCCTCGCCACTTAATGACGGAATTTTTACCATTTTTGATAGACATTCTGCAGTATAATCTCTATATAATTTTGATTTTTCTTTTATGTTTTTTGCTAAATCGCCAGGTTGCATAGTTTTTTGTTTTTCTTTATTATTATTCATTTTTGTATCCTTTGTGTTTTTTCTTGACCGCTTAGGCGGGATTGTTAAATGTTTTTAAAAATAATTCATATAAATATAAGCTACGAAATATTACAAAAATATTTCATTAATTACAATTTTATTTTTATGATTGTATTTATTCTTTGGTGAAAATCAAATAGTAATAATCTGCTTTTTTGCCAAAATAATTTGGCTTAGGATTTTTATTTGGCTCCCTTAAATTTCCGTTAGTTTTAAATAGTCCAGTAGAATAGAGTGTTGCAAGAATATCTAATCTGTCATTAATTGGATAACCTTTTCTTTTCCAAAAACTCTGAATTATTCTAATATATGCTCCGGCATATAAAATATTTAATGAGTCATTGTTAAGTTTGTTAATAATTTCTTGAGGACTATTACTTA
>JAOZRH010000152.1 GCA_029931905.1 Fidelibacterota bacterium | reverse complement strand
ATTTACAAAGCGTATTACCAAAAAAATATTGGTCAATTTGGAATCATTTAATTATAGAACACGGAAGAAAAATTTGTAAAGCACGAAATCCACAATGTGCGATTTGCGGAATAAATGAATTGTGTGAGAAATATATTTAAATTGTGTATTATGCGTAGTTTGGTCTTTCATCAATTATTAAAGAATATTCATTATTTGTGACTATCACACTCAAAAAAATACATAATAGAAGTCAAATCATTCAACAATTTTTCTTTTTTTTCATCAATAGCTATATCCCGTAGCCATTTTTTAATAGCCTCAACTATGTCTTTACAAAAAACATCGACATCAAGCATTAATATGTTGTTTATTCTTGTGCAGTGCGGTTTAAATCTATTAGAATCGGGATGTACAAATTTAATTTGTTTAAGAACTTTTCTAGCAGATTGAGAAATAATTATATCGTTACCTTCATGTAAATAAGCACATCTTAATGCATAAATATCACTACCACAAAGAAACACTGTTTCTTTTTTTTCTGAACCAATCTTTTCTGTATAAGTATTTTGTAAGTACTTTTCATACCATTTAATATATCTTGCTGAAGATTTTTTATAAGTTGGATATTCAATTTTCCCACAAATATCTGGCAAAGATAAACTAGTAAAAAGTGCAACATAGTAATTTTTATTGCTTAAGGATACTTCTATAGATTTTAGGATTTTTTCCATTACATTTTATCTGTTCGTTATTGTTTATTTTCATTTATCCCGTTAAATACGAAATATATTTAACTGAGATTTGTTGCAAAATTTATTATTTATCGCACTTAGTAAAACCACATAAAACACAAAATTCACAACCATTTTCAAACTTTAATCCTCGTCCATTACAATCGGGACAAATTTTGTAATCCTCATTCATATTACTTAATTCTGGTTGCTCATCTAACTCTGTGGCAATTGGAAGATCCATTTGTTTAGGTTGTTTTTTCTTTGCAATAATTTTCTCTTCGATAAAAAACCGCTCAATAACATCGGCAACTTCAGAATAAAATGATTGAATATATTTACCACTTTTAAAATAACCACCATTAGGATCATATATACTTCTTAATTCTTCAAGAATAAAATGCGGATCATCTGCTCTGCGAAATATTGCAGAAATCAAGCGGGTTAATACAGCATATTCTGCGGCGTGCGTCAAATCTTTTGAATTAATAAAAATTTCAATTGGTCTTTTTTTCCCATATTCTAAAATATAACTTAGGGTTACATATACATTGAATTTTACAAAAGGACTTTTAATTTTATATACTTTAGCATCAACCACTTCTGGTCGTTTCAATTTTAATGAATTCCCCGGAGCAGGTGTTTTGACTATCGGTTTCTTTTTAACTTCTCTAATTGAATGGTTTTTATTTATTTTTAACATTATACCACCTCAATATCATTAGAATCATTAATGCCCATTTTTAAAAAATAATGGAATGGTGTTGTCAATGTTCCATCTGCCAATTTCATTACTTCATCTCCAGCAAATTCAACTTCTTCATCTTTTGATATTCTCATCTTAAAGAATTTTTCTTTGTATTCTTGAAATTGAGATTTTTCTTTCTCTTGTGTTAGAATTGGGAATCTACTTCCATCACGATATATTGTAATTCCTTTCAAACCATGTTCCCAAGCATCTAAATAAATGCGAGATATTTTTTCTGGCTCCACTTCTTCTGGTAAATTTATTGTTGAAGAAATAGAATGATCTACAAATTTTTGACAAGCAGATTGAATCTGAATTCGTTTTTCATAAGATATTTCATAAGCAGTTTTGAAAAATGCCTTTGGTAGAATCTTTTTTAAATCATCTAAATTCATATTTCCTTTCATACTACCGGCCAAATTATGTTTATCAATATATGCACTAACTGTCGAATGAAAAACCTTGAAAAGTTTATTGTCAAAAGATTCAGATCTGCGAGTATAATAAAGAGCAAAAACAGGTTCAATTCCGCCACTCACACCAATATAATTTTTATTATTATGTTCAAAACTTTTTATAATATTACTAATTGTTCCAGTTGGTGCAATCGATGTTAATGCAATATTTCTCAAACCGTGTTGTTCAATATGTTTTTTTACTTCATCAGATATTGCTTCTTGGAAAAATGCTCCCTTTGAATATTTATCATAATTGAAAATATCGGACGGTGATTTTTCTTTAGCTAATTGTGAAGATGCCAAATAAGCATTATTGTTAATAAATTGAATTACTTTTTCAAGAGTTTTAATTCCATTTTTTGAATCATAATCAATATCCAATTGAAACAACATATCGGCTATACCCATAATTCCAATCCCAAGTCGTCTTGTCTCTTTTGCCGAGCGTTTTTGCTTATCTAATGGGTTTAATGATTCATTCCAGATGATAACATTATCAAGAAAACGAACGATGTTATATGTGGATTTTTTTAATGCTTCCCAATCAATCTCTGCATTTTCTTCAAATCCATTTTTTACAAATCTTGAGAGATTGAGCGAACCTAAATTACATGCTCCACCATCTTCAAGTGGAACTTCTGCACATGGGTTTGTTGAAATTATTGGTCGATCTAAATAGTTAGATGGTGAATATTTACTCATTTTTGTCCAAAATATTAAACCGGGTTCTGCTGTTTTATAATTTGATTCAATTATTAAATCCCAAATTTCACTTGCTTTGACAAGTTGTCTAATTTCGCCTGTTGGTTCAGAGGCAAAATACAATAAAAAATCACCGGAATGTTTAATTGCTAATTCCCAATCATTCTCACCAACATCTAATAAAAAATCACCATAAACATCTCTTTTATATGTATCAATCAAATCACTATGTGTTACAGATTTAGAATAATCTTCTGATAACCAATTGTTTAAATCTGAGAAATTTTCAAATGTGTTTAATACTTCATATTCTGAAATATCTTTATTTGGCATTCCCTGTGAATATAAATGCTCTTCTGATTGATATGCCTTATATAATCTCTTTTTATTTTTCTTTTTGTAAACAAGTATTTGATTGTGTGGATATTTCTTTTCTTCTTCAACTGACTGTAAAAATTCATCTGATACTTTGATAGAAATATTTGCAAATCTTACTTGACTATTTTCAACAACATTTTTTTCAATATTTTTTAATTGTTCTTCAGAAAATTTTCCAGACCATTTACATTGTTCCAATATTTGATTAGAGACCCAATTTGGTTTAGATTTAATTTTTAAGAAATGAAAAATGTCGGGATGTTTTATATCGATTGTCAACATCAATGCGCCTCGCCTGCCAGATTGCCCAATTAATCCGGTTGTCATTGAAAATAATTCCATAAAGGAAACAGCTCCAGTTGAATTATCCGCAGCATTATGAACAATAGAATCTTTTGGTCGCAACGGAGAAATATCTACACCAATTCCACCACCATAAGAATATGTTCTGGCACATTCTGCGGCCGTTTTATAAATTGATTCAATATCATCATTTTTAATTTCTGTAACAAAACAGTTTGCCAATGTCTTTAAACGATAAATATCGCCAGCTCCCGCCAACACTCTTCCACCCGGCAACCAAGAACCATTATAAAGATCTCTATAAAATTCTTCTGCCCATTTCATTTGATTTGTTTCTGAATATTCTTGTGATGCAATAAAAGCCGAAATTCTTAAAAATACATCTTCTGGCTTTTCTTCAAGATAGTTTCCTTTTATATCTTTTAGATAATATTTTTTCTTGTAAATATTGTTAGACAATTCATGATTATTGAGATAATCTATATTAATTGGCAGTTCACCTTTCTCTCTTTTCTCTAATAATTGAAAATAAATTCGTTTATACGCTTCTATATTTCTATTACCTACGATTTTTGCTAATTTTCCCTTGTGTGTAAACATATTTCTGAAAGCGTGTAACTTATTTGTCATATTAATTCCTATTATTGTCCTAATCTCTTGTTTATTAACTATTTCCCTACAACCACTACATATTGTGATTTGTATAGTGCAATACTACAACATATATGAATTAATGTCAATAAAATATTTAAAAAATTAATTAATTAATTAAAAATAAAACTATTTATTATTATATATCTGAATTTTCTTTTTCTAATTTTAATAATCGTTTTTTAACCGACAATCCGCCACCATATCCAACAAGTTGCCCATCGTTTCCAATAATTCTGTGACAAGGAATTATAAGCCCTATCGAATTTGCTCCATTTGCAGATGCGACTGCTCTAACGGCTTTTTCATTATCAATATTTTTCGCTAAATCCAAATACGAAGCAACTTCCCCATATTTCACTTGACGCAAAGAATTCCACACATTTTTTTGAAATTCGGTTCCAACCATTAATAATGGAATTGTAAACTCTTTCCTTTTACCAATTAAATATTCGTCAATTTGCTTTTTTGTTTCTTTGAGGATATTATCTTCTTTTTCTATAAATTCGGCGTCCAATCCCTTTTTAATTCTATTGTCAACACTCAATCTCATTCGCCGATATTTAAAATCAAGAATACAAAGTTGGTCTTCAAAAGAACCTAAAATCAATTCTCCAATCTTTGTTTTGTAATACTGTATATTTATTTTATTCATTTATTAAGTTATAT
>JAOZRH010000292.1 GCA_029931905.1 Fidelibacterota bacterium | reverse complement strand
AATGTAAACTGAGAAAAGGTATCTGTTGTTGTTGATATGACAGATGATGAAATTGTGTGAGCTAGAATATTAGCATTGAAAGTTCTTGTTGCAAACTGAACAGCAACAGAAGAAGAAAAAAAAGAACTTGAATTGCTAAAATAGTTTATCTATTGACCCCATTCTTTTTTTGAATGGGGGATATTAGACAAACTGTAATTTATTTCCTAAAATTTTAATATGCCGTTTCCTAAAAGACAAAGTTTAGATAGTAGAAAAGCAGAAGATATTGAAGCCCTTATTTTCACATTAATTTCAACTGGCGAAGCTCAACGAAAAAAACCAGTTGAATATATTGCAGAACTCCCTATTTCTTGAAATAAAATAAATGATTTTATTTCAGTTTTGGAAGACTGATTTGTAAGATATTGGGATTGAACAACACGAAAACTCGCATCTGATTTAATTTCTTCAATCCCAACAGACCCTAATAACCTTTGATATTTTGCCACACAGTCAGACCTAACAACTGCACACCCTACAGCTTCGGCTTGAAATTATGCTTTGGTTGGTGCTACTGACTCTTTTTGGGTATGGGATGATTGAACTAATTCTTGGATTGATAGTTGAAATTGAATAAGTCCAAAAACAATGACAACAGCAACAGACCCTGCAACTAATACAGCATTGACAACTGCTATTGTTGATTGATATTCTTGAATAGTTATTACGACTACAACAACTTGAAATAGTCAGACTTTTCAGAATCCTACAAACCTTACCCCTTGACAAATGTTTACAGTTGTAAATAATGATACTTCAACAGACCCTATTGATATTATAGCAAATTCACAAACAAATACTCTTGACCCTTGACAAGGTGCAAACTATCTTTGGGATTGAACAAAAAGAATTTTAGTTGATCTAGTTTCTGCAAGTGATATTACAGCAGTTCCTTTTGATACAATAACTTGAACTAATGTTCAAACACAACTACAACAAATAAATGATAAAATTTTATTAGAAAAAGAATATACTGTTATAGATTGAACTTCTTGAACAGCAACGATAACAGAATTTGATAAAATATATTTTATAACAACTGCGACTAATGAAACTGTTTTAACAATTCCAAACCCTGTTGCAGGAAATAAAGATAGTCAATTAAGAATTTATAAACTTAGTTGAGATTGACACCTTGTAATTAGAACAGTAGATTGAACAAGTCTTATTGCTGGATATAATAGACAATATATTCATAATGATAATAATTGATTTACTTTTATTTCAAGTTGAACTGATTATAAAGAAATTCAAGT
>JAOZRH010000151.1 GCA_029931905.1 Fidelibacterota bacterium | reverse complement strand
TAATAATAGTGAAACAGCGTCAATGAGTATTTATTCAAATTTACTTAATAAAATATCAATTGGCAAAACATATCATAAACTTGTTTTAAGTGGTAAATATCAAAAAGAAAGTTATGGTGTTTTTGATTCCGATAACGATTTTAACGACTTAATATTGTCATTAGAGAAGTTCAAAAATAATAAAAAATCAAAAGGATTGGTAATTTATGCAAAAGATTTTTCTATTGGATTTTCTGAACTTTTGGAATTATATGAGGCATTATTGGATATTCGCAAAGAAGGAAAGAAAATTTATATGTATAGTATAAATGGAAATAATGTTTCATTTTTACTTGGCTCAGCGGTAACAAAACATATCGCTTATGAAGATGGATTGTATAATATTACAGGTTTTGGTACGGTAGGATTATATCTAAAAGAGCTTACAGATTCGTTGGGAATAGATGTAAATGTGGAACGAGTCGGAAAATATAAAAGTGCTGCTGAACAATTTATAAGAAATGATATGTCAAAAGAGGCACGAGAACAGCTTTCAATATATCTTGAAAACATCAAAAATATATTTGTAGATGCGATCAGCGAGGGACGAAATATTTCAAAAGAAAAAGTGAGAGAAATAATCAATAACGGTCCATATACGATGCGAGAAGCAAAAGAAAAATCATTAGTTGATGATTTTATTTATCCTGATGAAATAACAAATTATATTGAGAAAAATGAAAAAATAACAAAATTAAAATACCGAAATCTTGCCGAATTTAGTCCAAAAAGAAGTTTCAATTACAGCTGGCAAAATCCAAGAATAAACAATTCTATTGCTGTAATTTATGCATCTGGTCAAATAGTTGACGGAAAAAGCACAATATCTCCATTTGGTGGAAATGTTTCAATGGGGGCAAAAACAATTTCAGAACGAATAAAAATGGCAGGAAAAGATCCACGAGTTAAAGCAATCGTATTGAGAGTTGATTCTCCTGGTGGAAGTGCTTTTGCTAGTGATATGATTTGGCACGAAATTCAAAAAATTGTGAATCACAAAAATAAGAAAAAACGGAAACCAGTTGTTGTTTCTATGGGAAATCTTGCTGCATCAGGTGGCTATTATATCTCTTGTAATGCTGATTATATTTATGCAGAAGAAAATACTTTAACTGGTTCAATTGGCATTTTTGGAGCAAATATATCGTTTGATAAAATGTTAAATAAAATCCATATCAATACAGATTCAATGGCCACTGATCCAAACGCTTTATATAAATTTGCATTTCAAAATACAAGTAAAGAAGAAAAAGAATTTTTCATAAAAGCAATTCGAACCGGATATAAATCATTTATTACAAAAGTTGCAGAAGGCAGAAAAATGAAACTCGCCGAAATAGATTCAATTGGACAAGGTAGAATTTGGATAGCAAAAGATGCAAAAAAAAATGGATTAATTGATGACATTGGCGATATAAATGATGCAATAAAAAAAGCTGCTAAATTAGCAAAAATCCGAAATTATAAAAATGTATCAATTCAACCTTATCCATCTGCAGGTTATGGAATGAAAATGCCACTTATGAATTCTATATCACAAAAAGTTTTTAGCAAATATCCACTATTATCAGAAATTGGAGAAAAATATTATTCTATTTGTTTATATTCTAATGATGAAATTTTGATGCTATTACCATTCGAGGAGTATAAATTTGAAGAATAAATTTAAAAATATTACAATAACAATTATTTTACTGTTGATTGTTTCGTCAACTTTTGCAGAAGAAACGAACGATTATTATTTTTATAATCCAAACATAAAATATGGTTCTAATTTAATTTTCAATCCACTTAGTTTGTTCACAAATGGTGCTTATGATATGATACGAGTTAATAGAAGCAACAAAAGTATAATTGACCAATCATACAAATTAGGCATGAAAAATGTTAATGATAATCTGCTCCACCCTTTCAAACATCTTGACCATTTTGGATATGGAGACTTTTTCAAACAGGAATTTTTTGACTATACTTTTAGAAATATTGATGTGGCAAGTTATCTTCCAAATTTTGGATTACACATTCTCGGTAATGGAATGGAATATGCAAAACTTGCAGAATGGTATGATTATCATAATGTAAAATATCCTCAATTAATGTCATTCATCACTACAACATCATATCAATATATGAATGAAGTCATTGAAAATTGTTCATATCAGGGAACAAATGTTGATCCAATTGCAGATATGCTTTTTTTCAATCCAATGGGGATGATATTATTTTCACTTAATCCAATAAAAAGCTTCTTTTCCGAAAAAATTCCAATTTATAGTTGGCCTTTACAACCTGTGATAAATCCCTCAAATGCCTTCATAGAGAATACTGGACAACAATATACATCAAAATATCAATTTACAAAAAATGAAAATCTTTCATTCTTTATAAATTGGGGAATTGGCACTGTATTGGGATTAAGCTACAATATCACTTCTGAAAAATGTATCTCTGTTGGTGCTGGTGGATATATGAACAATTTGATAAAAGAAGAATATAAAGACAATCAATTTGTTAGCGGTGACATTGATTATGCTATTGGAATTTATTATGATAAGAACAATTCACTTTTAGCATCTGCATTCATAACAGGTCCAAAAGCGTATAATTTGAGAATAAATTTATATCCTAATTTAATAGATATCAAGGGAATTAAACCTGGCTTTTATTTGGGTGTCGGAGAAATGGATGATTTAACTTTTGGAATAAATATCGCACATATTCCTGTCGGAATTGGAACTACTATTAAATAAATTTTATCGTTTCCATAACGGTTCGCTGTTCCAATTATTTGTTCACTAAATGATATTGCCGTTTTATTATAAATCATAATATTTTCTTTAAAAAAAAGACGCATCGTGGGACACTGAGCTTATGGGAAGTGCGATGCGTACTGTTAGCATCAAAATAATATTAAAAAACATTACATGCCACATTTTTCTCAATAATTTTTTTATCTAAAATTTCATTCCTGTTTGCCACATTAAAAAACTATATCTATCGGTCAATCCATCCACTATTTTCCATTTTGGTTTACCTTTACTATGCCCAGCTTTATGTTCAATTCGAACTAAAATCGGTGTGTTTGCTTGATTATTTTTCTGTAATAATGCCGTCATTTTTCTCGCATGCAATGGTGCAACTCTCGAATCTGATGTTGCGGTTGTAATTAAAACTGCTGGATATTTTGTTTTTCGTACATTCTGATATGGTGAATATTTTAAAATATATTCCATTTGCTCTTTATCTTCTGATGAACCATATTCTGGGATCCACAATCGTGCAATTAAAAATTTATGATACCTTATCATATCTAATAATGGCACTCCAATAACTATTGCTTTATATAAATCTGGTCGTTGTGTCAAAACAGCTCCAGTCAATAATCCGCCATTACTTCCACCCATTGCTGTCAAATGTTCACTATCAGTATATTTGTTTTTTATCAACCATTCACCAGCAGAAATAAAATCGTCAAATGTATTTTGTTTATTTAAAAGCATACCCGCTTTGTGCCAATCTTCGCCATATTCTCCACCGCCTCGTAAATTTGTATAAGCATAAACTCCTCCATTGTTTAACCACAACAAAAGTGTCTGCGAAAAAAACGGAGTCATATTTACATTAAATCCACCATAACCATAAACTAAAGTTGGATTTTTTCCATTTAATTTCAATCCTTTTTTATGTACCAAAAACATTGAAATTGGTGTTTCATCTTTTGATTTATACCAAATTTGTTTCACTTCAATATCATCAAATTTAAGTTTTGTTGATGTTTGATAAATTTTTACATCACTTTTTTTATCTAAATTATATTTAAAAATCGTCTTAGGAAAATTGAATGATGAAAATGAATAATAAAAATAATTTATATCAATTTCTGAATGTATTGCTCCAACTTTTCCAAGTGTCGGCAATTTAATTTCACTTTCTAATTTACCATTATTATCATAAACATATAATTTTGAATTTGCATTTTCAATTGTCGAAAGAATTATTTTATTATTTACAATATTGGCAGATTCTAAAGTGAATTTCGTTTCAGGAATTATCTCTTTCCAATTCTCGAAATCAGGTTTTTCATAAGTTGCTTTAAATATTCTATATCTTGGAGCATCGTAATTTGTCTTAATTAAAAAATAATCTTCTGCTAAATAAATTTCATGAATTCCAGAAATATTTTCTGTTAATTTAATCCAATTATTATCATTTTTTAAATCTTTCATAAATACACTAGAAAATTCCCAACCCTTTTCCGCTATTACAAAAAGATATCTCCCATCAGCTGAAAGTTTTACATTTGGCCACTCTTCTTTGTCTCGCCCTTCGCCAAAAATCTTTTTATCATTCTTATATTCTTCACCAATTTTGTGTAAATAAACATGGCGATAATAATTCATATCGGCATCTTCTACCGTTCCTTTAAGCGGATAGCGAGTATAATAAAATCCCATTTCATTAGGCAACCAAGCGATTGAACATGCTCTCGTTTGTGGAATTTCCTCATTTAATTTTTCCATCGTGTTTGTATTTATAATATACAAAGTGCTTCGTTCACTACCACCTTCTGACAGACCATATGCAAAATATTTTCCA
>JAOZRH010000150.1 GCA_029931905.1 Fidelibacterota bacterium | reverse complement strand
ATTAGTAAAATTAAAAGTAAATTCGGCAAATAATAAATTTTCTTTTAAATCTTTCGTTGGTACTGATGGAATTATGGTGGAAGTTCACGAACATCCAGATAAAGCATTATCCGATAGTTTACAATCGTTATTGCCGAAATAAATTCAAGAGTTAATGACGAGTTATAATATCTAATTCCGTTGGAAGAAATATTTTAGGAATGGAATAAAACATGAAAAATAAAATGCAATTTAGTGTAATAGGATATGGAAGATTTGGCGAATTGTGGGCGAAAATATTATCTAAACATGGTGATGTTTTTGTTTATGAAAAGAAAAAAATGAAACACAAAGGAAGCAAAAGTATTAAATTTGTTGAGCTTGATGAGGCGCTACAAAAAAAAATTATTTTTCTTTGTATTCCAATTTCAACAATGCAACAATTTCTAAAAGAGAATAAAAAAAAATTTGCAAAATTTGCAACAGTTATTGACACGGCATCGGTTAAAGAATTACCAATAAAATGGATGGATAAATATATTCCACATATTCCACATCTTGGACTTCATCCACTGTTTGGGCCGGACAGTTATGGTGAAAATCAGATTAATTTAATTATAATTTCAGCGTCAAAAAAATATCCCAAATTGGAAAGCGAGTGGCAAAAAACATTAGAACGGTGGCATTTTTTCACAAGAATTGTTTCTGCATCTAACCATGATAACAGTATCGCTTTTTCACAGGGAATGACACATTTTATTGGAAATATCATAAAAAAAATGGAGCTTTCCGAGATAGAAACACCGACTCGTGGATATGGATTGTTGCGATCTGTTGAGAAATTTTGTGAAAACGATACAAGGCAACTTTTTCGTGATATGCTTTTATACAATCAACATTCTGGAAAAATGTTTAAATCATTTTTACAAGCTACTCACGAAGTTTCATCATTTATTCGCAAAGAAAATGTAGATTATTACGAAACATTTACTGTTGGTGTAATGGGTGCAAAAGGAAGTTTTTCACACGAGGCAGCAATTCAATGGTTTAAGAAAAAAAATATTAAAAAGGGTAAAATCAAATATCTTGTTACAGCCAAAAAAGTGTTTGAAGCACTTGATTATGGAAAAATTCAAATGGGGATTTTACCAATTCAAAATGCTGTTGGTGGAGTTGTTGATGAAACAATTTTGGGGCTTGCTGAATATGCCTGTAAGATAAAAGAGTATTTTCCATTTGTTGTAAATCAATGTCTGCTTAAACACAAGGATAATGAAAAAACAATTCCAAAAGAGATTCATTCGCATCTTCAAGCATTAAGGCAATGTAAAGGATATTTGAAAAAACATTATGAAAATGTTCCGTTAATAAGGCAAAATGATACGGCGCTTTCGGCTCGTAATCTTGCTAAAAGCATACTTGATAAAGATGTATTTGTAATTGCACCAGAAACTACAGCAGAACTTTATGATTTAAAATTGGTTGATAAAAATATTCAAGATTTAGGATATAATATTACCGATTTTGTTGTTGTTGGAAAAGATTGAGAATTTACATAAATTCTATTTATAAATTATTTTAAAGATTAATATAGTTGTAGAAAAAATAAGTGACAGACCATTTGCAACAATTAGTGGATAATCAGTAATTAAAATTCCATAAGTTAGCCATAGCAACATTCCAGTTGTAAGTATTAAATACATTTCTAACGATATATCTTTAGTGTGTTTTGTTTTTATTGTTTTTATTGCTTGTGGTATTGTTGAAATCGTTGTTGCTGTTGCAGCGAGAAATCCAATTGTTGTTATCCAGTTCATAAATTTATTTTCCTATTTTTTGGTAAATTATTAGTTGAAAGTTAGTTTTCATTTGTTATTTTTGTTCATTTAAGTCAGCTTCAATTTCTTCAATAGTTGGTAAACTTCCCTTCAGATTTTCAGGAAGAATTTCTGTAAAATTAAATTCGCTGATTCCCATCGGTTTGTTTAAGTCTCGAAGTGCAAATTCAACAGCAATATTTTTTTTATCTCTGCAAAGTAAAATCCCGATTGTAGGTTTATCGTCATTACCTTTGACAAGACTGTCAACTGCCGAGAGATAGAAATTCAACTTACCAGCGTATTCAGGCTTGAATTTGGTGTTTTTAAGTTCAATAACAGTATAACATTTTAGTTTGATATGATAAAAAAGTAAATCAATGTAATAATCATCGCCATCTACTTCAAGATGATATTGCTGTCCGATAAAAGCAAATCCCTTTCCCAATTCAAGTAAGAATTTTGTAATATTTTCTATAAGTTTTTTCTCAATATCGCGTTCATTATATGGTTTTGTCATTGTTAGAAAATCGAAAGTATATGGATCTTTGAGAGTTTGTTTTGCAAGATCTGATTGAATTGGCGGAAGCGTTTTATCAAAATTTGTAATTGCTTTTCCCCGCCTTTGATAAAGATTAGATTTTATTTGCAGTGCAAGAACATCGCGACTCCATCCATTTTCAATTGTTTCTTTGATGTAAAAGATTGCTTCTTTTTGATTTTTAATTTTCCCGATGAGATGCTTGATATGCCCCCACGGTATTTGTTTGATTAAATTATATATTTCAATATCAAATTTTAAAGATTTTATGCTCGCAATTTCGTCCCCAAGTTGAGGACTTTTTGATATTTGTAATTCGTCCCCAACTTGAGGACTAATTTGAAGATATTTGAAAAATAGTCTGCAATATTTTAAATTTGTAACGGAAAACCCCTGCATCTCAGGAAATTCTTTCTTCAAATCAATTGATAGATTTTCTAAAAAATGAGAACCCCAAGTTGTTTCTTTTTCAATAATCATCTTTCCCAAATCATAATAAAATTCTATTAAAAATAAACTTACAGTCTTTGATGCTTTAATTTGTGTTGAACGAATTTTTGATTTTAATTGAATTAACCATTCTTTATAATCCGAATTTAATCTTAGTTTATTCATTTAATTTCCTTTATTAATTTTTGTTTTTTTTGTGCCACCTATTATTTATCCTCATTAAATATTTAAAATATTCCTTTAAATATAAGGTTATTATTTTACAATTCTAATCAATTTAAAAATAGAATCCAATTAGTAATAGAAATCACATAAATATATTTTCAATTTGAATTTGATTTAGATTTTCATCAACCAGCGCATTAATCAAACAAAAACTTTGAAAATTAATCAAATCATTTATTTCTATTTTCTTTTCGTTGATTTTTCCTGTTTCTAACAATCTTTCTCTACAAGTTCCTTTTAAAAGTGGTGTGGCGGGTGTAATCCAATTGTTGCCATCAAAAAAAATAATATTTGCAGATGAAGTATCGATAATTATATTGTTTTTTACAATTAAAATATCATCACAATCATTTTTTTGTTCGAACAGTTTATTGATTTGAGAGCGATTTGTAAATTTTATTGGATAATTAATTTCATTATCTGTTACTACTTTCAAAGTTTTTATATTGCGTGCTTTATAATTTATAAAATCAAGTTTATATTTTTTGTTTGAATATAAAAAACGGAGTTTGATTAATCCTTTTGTAAATTTATGAGGAATTTTAATAATATCTTGTAAGATAAATGTTGACTTAATTTTATAAAGTTTTTCAAACGAATCATCCAATCTTTTTTGATGATATTTTAAATTGAAAATTTCGCCATCTAATATTTTTATTGTTTCAACTAATTGGTACATATACTTTGTTTACCATTTCGTTATATTCATTTTTTGCATTACTGTGAGCAGTTAATCCGCCACCACTTCTAAAGAATAATCCTTCTTTTGTGTTCTCAATATAGCGAATATTTACCGCACTATTAAGATTTTCACCATCAAACACGCCAAATACACCTGTAAAATAACCGCGATCTATTTTTTCTGCATTAGATATTATTTCAACGGTTTTCCTTTTTGGAGCACCGCTTATTGAACCTGCTGGTAGAAGTGAAGATAAAACATTTCCTATCGATTTTTGCCAATTATTTTTTAATTCTCCCTTTATTTCCGAACTAACTTGAAGTAATGTTTTGTTATTGGTGGTTATTTTTGTAATAAATCTAAATTTTTCAACGGTGATATTTTTTGATACTATTGCAAGATCGTTTCTGATTAAGTCAACTATTGTATTGTGTTCCCAAGTTTCTTTTTTGTCTGATAGTATTATATTTTTTGCATTTGGTATTTTGGCATCAATTGTTCCCTTCATTGGATATGAAAAAATGTGATTATTTTTTGTTTGAACAAAAGATTCTGGTGAAAATATTAATAATTCATTTTTATAAAACAATTTATATTGTGCTTGTGCAAAATGAAATATTTCAGAAAGAGAGTTGTTGGTTTTTATTTTTGTTGGGAATGTTAAATTTGCCAGATAAGTGTTTCCAGCATTCATGTTTTTAATAATATAATCAAATGATTTTAAATATTTTTCATATGAAATGGGAAATGTCTTAAACTTTGAAATATTTTGTAAATTTTTATTTTTTTCGTAATTAGTATAACCATTTATATCAAAGAAAATATTATTTTTTATTGTTTCGCTAATTTTAAATATTTTTGGTTTTTTTAATTCAAAATCAATAAGAAACATAAATGGAATTTTCTGTTTACCATATTTGTTTGCAGTTAAAATAAAATTATTTATCATATTTTAACTCTATAAAATTTTTAAGTATTTGGAAACCATATTCTGTTATAAAGGATTCTGGGTGAAATTGAAGTCCATAAATTGGG
>JAOZRH010000149.1:2296-4737 GCA_029931905.1 Fidelibacterota bacterium | reverse complement strand
CAAAAGAAAGAATGTTAATACTTGTTCAGAATTTACAAGTAATTCTTAGCGAAAGGATTGAAAAGCTTGATTGGATGAGTGATGATACAAAAGCAAAAGCATTAGAAAAATTAAGTAAATTTAAAGTGAGAATTGGTTATCCAGACAAATGGCGTGATTATACCAAACTTGAAATTAAAAAAGATTCTTATGTATTAAATAAATTAAGAGCAAATAAATTTGCATTCGAGCGTGATATAAATAAAATTAATAAACCAGTTGACAAAGAAGAATGGGGAATGACTCCACAAACTGTAAATGCTGGTTATCATCCTTTGTTAAATTATATTGTTTTCCCTGCCGCAATATTACAACCACCGTTTTTCTATCCTAATGCTGATGATGCATTAAATTATGGTGCAATTGGGGTTGTGATTGGACATGAAATGACTCATGGATATGACGATTCTGGTAGAAAATTTGATGCAGATGGAAATCTAAAAGATTGGTGGACTAAAGAAGATGCTGAAAAATTTAATAAAAGAGCAAAAGTAGTTGAAGAACAATTTAATAAATTTACAGTTTGTGATTCTTTCAATGTTAATGGAAAATTGACATTGGGTGAAAATCTCGCTGATTACGGCGGATTAACACTTTCTTTTAAGGCAATGGTGAAATCATTTGAAGAAAATGATAAACCAGCAGAGATTGATGGATTTACACCAGAGCAGAGATTCTTTTTATCTTACGCTAAAATTTGGAGACACAATATTCGTGATGAATTGGCTCAAAGAATGGTAAAAGAAGATGTACATTCACCAGGAAAATTTAGAGTAAATGGTGGAATAGCAAATATTGATGCTTGGTATGAAGCGTTTGATATTCAACCAGAAGATAAAATTTATATTGAAAAAGAAAATCGTTTAAAAATTTGGTAGAATAGTTTAAAATTTAAAAAAAATATTTTTTTATAAAATATGAGAGGTGTACATTAAAAAAATGTATGCCTCTTTTTTTGCCAAAATAATTTAAAAATCATGTGATGTTATTTTTCAGATTATCAATTATTTATTTTCAATTTAAATAAAAAAATATTATATTGTTATTTATGCGAGAGTTTAAAAAAATATACGATTTTCATAATCATGTTGTCAATGGTGTTGATGATGGTAGTGATTCATTAGAAAATTCGATAAAAATGCTTAGACAGGCTGTTGAACAGGGGGTAACGCATGTCGTTTGTACTCCACACCAGTTTGAAACCGATGCACCATTAAATCTTCCAAAAAGACAAGAAACTGTATTGCAAAATTTTAATATTATTAAAAAAGTCGTGAAGAATTTAGAAATTCCAATTGAATTATCACTTGGTTCTGAAATCATGTTTTTTGCAGATATAAAGAAATATTTAGATGCACCATATATGTCAATAAATGACAATAAAAAATATGTAATGATTGAATTTCGATTGATTGGTCCACCTGTAGATTATGTTGATGTATTCTATAAATTAATTTCCGATGGATACCAACCGATATTGGCTCATCCAGAAAGAATTAATGGATTGTATAGAGAACAGGGTAATTTAATTAGATTGTTAAAGATGGGAGTGTTATTTCAGATAAATACTGGAAGCTTATTGGGATATTTTGGGAAACAAGTGCAAGCAATCGCAAATAAATATTTAAGAAATAATTGGATACATCTTCTTGGTAGTGATGCTCATACATTGAATATCAAGAGAGGATTTTCTATGCAAAAGGGAATAAAATATATTACTAATCATCACCAACATGTGAATTTAGAAAAAATATTAGAAGAAAATCCCAAAGCTGTTATTGCTGGTGAACATGTTGAGGTTGAGGTTGGATATTATGAATACCATAGAAATAAAAAAGGTATTTTAAGTAAAATATTTCGCAAAATTAAAAATAATTTTATATAAATATGATAAAAATCAAAAAAATAATAACTGGAGTATTTAGAGAAAATACATACTTAGTTTATGATAAAAATAATAATGTTGTTATTATTGATCCAGGTGATGATTTTGATAAAATTGATATGTTTATTCAAGAAAACAACTTATATCCAAAAGCAATTTTAGGAACACATGGGCATATTGATCACATCACATCTGTTTATAGATTAAAAGAGAAATATAACATTTTATTTTATTTGAATAGTGAAGAACAATTTAATCTTGATCATTTAAAAGAAGTGTGTAATAGATATAATATTAAATATTATGGCACACCAAAAATTGATGTAGATTTAAAAGGAAAGAATAATATATGTATAGAAAAATTGGATATTGAAATTATTCAATCTCCAGGGCATACTTCTGGTGGTGTATCATATAAAATTGATAATGTTGTTTTTTGTGGAGATACAATTTTTAAAAATTCTATTGGTAGAACTGATTTACCAGGTGGCGATATGGAAACATTAAAGAATACAAT
>JAOZRH010000149.1:0-2286 GCA_029931905.1 Fidelibacterota bacterium | reverse complement strand
TATTATCATTTTTACAATATTGAATAATATTTATACTTTGCCTGATGAAACGATATTATATCCCGGACATATGGAATTTACTACAGTTAAACAAGAAAAACTTTCAAATCCGTTTGTAAACATTAAATAATTAATGAATAGGTAATGAGGAATTATGGAAAAATTATATAAAGCATTAATTGGTGCAGGTATTGGTTGGGTAATATTAGGTCCAATAGGGGCAATAATCGGTGGTATGATTGGAGTGCAAGTTACAACAAAAGAGATTTTAAAAAGAAGACAACCACATCCTTACACCCAAACACAAAGAGGAGATTTTTTTGTAAGTTTAATTGTGATTTTTGCTTATGTAGTTAAAGCTGATAATAAAATACTAAAAAGTGAAATTTCCTATGTAAAGAAATATTTGTTAAAAAATGTTAATGATCGCAATTTAGTTCAAGATTTGATGCTTATGTTGAAAAATATTTTAGAAAAAGAGATAGAAATTCAAAAAATAGCTACTCAAATATCGGATAATATGGAATATTCGTCAAGATTACAATTAATACATTTATTATTTGGTATTGCTCTTGCTGATGGAGAATTACATTCAACTGAAGAGGATGCAATTCAGAAAATATCTATATTATTAAAACTTTCAATTCAAGATTATCAATCAATATATTTTATTTATCATAAAGAAAGTATAAATTCTGAATATAAGATTTTAAAAATATCACCAAATGCGTCAATTACTGAAGTTAAAGTTGCATATAAAAAAATGGCAAAAAAATATCATCCAGATAAAGTATCACATCTTGGAGAAGATATGGTAAAAATTGCAGAGGAAAAATTTAAGGCAATAAATAATGCTTATAATTCAATTCGTAAGAGTAAAAAATTTTAATTAACAATAAATTTAAGGAGAATAATAAATGTCTATTAAAATTGATGATAGTCGTTTGACAGAGATATTTAAAGAAAAAGAATTAAATATTTTTCGAGAAAAGACTGTAGAATCTTTAAATTTATTACTAAATAGAAGTGGTGCAGGCAATGAATTCCTTGGCTGGTTAGATTTGCCGAATCAAAGTATTGATGAATTAGATGATTTAGTAAAAGTTGGTAATGAAATTAAAGAAAGTAATGATTTGTTAGTTTGTATAGGAATTGGTGGTAGCTATCTTGGAGCAAAAGCCGTTATTTCATCTTTATTGCCAAAAAATAATATTCGTTTCATTGGTCATCATTTATCACCTTTAGAAATGTCATATTTATTAGATGAATTGAAAGAAAATGATTTTTATGTAAATGTGATTTCAAAATCAGGAACAACAACTGAACCTGGAATTGCTTTTAGAATTATTCGTGATTTGGTAGAAAAAAAATATGGTAAAGAATCAAAAAATAGAATAATTGTTACGACAGATCCAGAAAAAGGAGCATTAAAACAATTGGCAGATCAAAAAGGATATAGAAAATTTGTTATTCCTAATAATGTTGGTGGAAGATTTTCTGTATTAACTGCCGTTGGATTATTGCCAATAATATCTGCTGGTTTAAATTTAGAATCAATACTAAATGGTGCAAAACGAGGATTAGAAAAATCTTCATTAGATAATGAAGAAAATATTGCAATAAAATATGCTCGAAATAGAAGTATTTTATATTCAAGTGGAAAGAAAATTGAAATATTGGCATCAATGGAACCGCAAATTCATTTTATCGCCGAATGGTGGAAACAATTATATGGTGAAAGTGAAGGAAAAAATGGTAAGGGAATTTTTCCTGCCAGTGTTGATTTTACAACTGATTTGCATAGTTTAGGTCAGCTTATTCAAGACGGTGAAAGAAATCTTTTTGAAACATTTTTAGTAATTGATAATTATTCAGATGATATTCAAATCCCTTATGATAGTGAAAATTTAGATGGATTAAATTATTTGTCTGATAAAAAAATCAGTTTTGTGAATAAAAAAGCATATCAAGGAACAAGAAATGCCCATGAAGATGGAAATGTACCAACTTCTACTTTTCACATTGCTGAATTAAACGAAGAAAATTTAATGGAATTGTTAGTGATTTTTGAAATTGGAATTGCACTTTCTGCCTATAATATTGGAGTAAATCCATTTAATCAACCGGGAGTGGAAGCATATAAAAGTAATATGTTTGAATTGCTCGGAAAACCTAAAGTGTAATTTTAAAATTTTGTGAAAAATAAATAGATAAAAAATTGGGAATTTAAAAAAATTAAAAGAAAAAAAATATTTAAAAAAATATTGTTATCAATAATAATATTTT
>JAOZRH010000291.1 GCA_029931905.1 Fidelibacterota bacterium | reverse complement strand
AAATTAGCACTTGCTGATACAATGATAAGGATTGGTAGAATACGAAAACGTTATGAGGGAAATATGAGAACTCCTTTTGGAGAAATTCCAATTAGTGCTGAAATCTATGATGAAGGAAAAGAAATGAAAAGAGAGGTTCTCGAAAAATTGGAAACTTTAATGATACCAAATATTGTTATTGATTTTGGATAAAATTACATTATGAATTTAGTCAAAAGAGAATGTAGATATTGTTATAATAACTATGATGAAAAACCAAATATTCCTAAATATGCAAGAGTTTGTCCAGAATGTAGAAGAAGGGGACTGAAAGGTAAATTAGATAAAGAAATAAAAGAAAAAAGTTTAAAAAAAAGACGAGAAACAAATTTAAAAAGATATGGCGTTGATAATCCTTCAAAAAATGAAGAAATACAAAATAAAATAAAAGAAACAAATCTTGAAAAATATGGAGTTGAATATACTTTTCAAGCTGATTTCGTTAAAGAAAAAATTAAAAAAACAATGATAAAAAAGTATGATGTAGATCATTTTTCTAAAAGCTCTCAATTTAAAACTAAAATAAAAGAAACAGTTTTAGAGAAAATGGTTCCAAATATTTTAGAAATATTAGATGAAAGACATATGAAATTAGTTGGTGAATATAGTCATGCTAACGATATTATTGATATACAATGTTTAGTTTGTAACAAAATATTTAAAACGAGGTGGAACTATATACAACAAGGGTATAAATGTCCTTTTTGTTATCCTAAGAATGTTTCTAAAAACGAACTAGAACTTCAAGAATTTTTAAGAGATAATAATTTATTTATAATCACAAGTGATCGATCAATAATAAAACCAAAAGAACTAGATATTTATATTCCTTCAAAAAATATTGCTATTGAATTTAATGGTTTGTATTGGCACAGTGAATTATTTGGGTGTGATAAAAATTATCATATTGATAAAACAATAAAATGTAAAGAAAAAGGAATTCAATTAATTCATATATTTGAGGATGAGTGGGAAAATAAAAAAGAAATAGTCAAACATAGATTACTTCAAATTTTAAATAGATCTGAATCGAAGAGAATTCATGCTAGAAAATGTTTTATTCGTGAAATAAGTAGTAACAGTAAAGATGATTTTCTGAATAAATTTCATATTCAAGGAAAAGATAATTCAAAAATTAAATTAGGAGCATATTATAATAATGAATTAGTTGCAGTTATGACATTTTCACATGGAAATATTTCAAAAGGTTCTAAATCTAAGAAAGATATTTGGGAACTAAATAGATTTTGTGTTGATTATAATTATCATATACCAGGTATTGCTGGAAAACTTTTAAAATATTTTCAAT
>JAOZRH010000148.1 GCA_029931905.1 Fidelibacterota bacterium | reverse complement strand
AGATTAAAACGAACAATTATATACAATCAAAAAAATGTGTAATACTGAAATAGATGTAAAAATGTCAACTTATAATTTGTTAAATTTTATATTATTAATCTTAAGGCTTCTTTTCTGCTAAGTTTATCAAGTTTGGTTTTATCTGCAAAATTCATAACCCATTTTGGATTTACTCTGCTGTAATTTCTCAAAATCCAACCGATTGCTTTATTTATAAAAAACTCTTTTGAATTGAGAAGCGAATTAATTACAAAAGATAAACACTCGGTATCAATATTTTCTTTATAATTTAATTGAAATAAAATTGATGATCTTTGCAACCAAATATTTTTTGATGCAATCCATTTATTTAAATATCGGTCTCTTTGATTTGGAAACATTTTAAAATATTCACCTATTAATTTTGGCGAAATAAAATCAATAGTATCCCACCAAGATTTATTAATCACCATATATTCAAAAAGATTGATGTCATTTTTCTCAAATTGTTGTTTATATTTCTCAACCAATTCCTGTGCGAAATATTGATATTCTCTTTGTGGATTCCCCCAAAAATGTTTTACAATATTTTCTAAATCATCTTTTGCTGGCAAGTTGTTTTTAGTGAAAAATGATTTTTGAATATTTCGTCTTATTTGTGTTTTAATTCCATAAAATTCAAAATGATTTTTCATATACGCTTTTTGTCCTGAAGCATTTTCAGAATTTGCATTTTTTTCAAATTCAAGTTCTAATTTTTTGATATAATTTTTCATTTTTTTATTTTGACATCTTCTAACTTTTTCAACACCATCCAAATCCAAATACCAGCCACAATTCCTGAAATTATAGTTGAAATAATTTGTGAAATCCAAATGTATTCTATCGGCAGATTCATAATTCTTATAAAAATATATGCAAGTGGAACTGTAATAATTATAACTCTTAATGAAGTTGTTAATAAAGATGGCCATCCTTTTCCGATGCCTTGAAAAGTTCTTCCGCTAATCATTCCAACAGTAATAAATGGGAATACAAACACAATGTATCTAATATATTGCACACCAATATCTATAATTTCTTGATTGCTTGTAAATATTCTCAACAAATTTGGGGAGAAAAAATAGAATAATATACCAAAAGATATAGCAACAATTTCTCCTCTTGAAATTGTGTACAACAATAATTCTTTTATTAAATATATTTTACCTCTTCCATAAAACATTCCACCGAGAGTTATCATAGAATTACTAAGAGCAAATGTTGGCAAGAAATATATCTGCACCAATTGTCTCGCAATTCCATATCCAGCAACAGCATCGCTTCCAAAAACAATCAACAACCAATTAAATAACATTCCTCCCAACGACATTATTATCATCGATAACGAGGCTGGAATCCCAACGGATAATATTTTTTTAATTATCGGAATTGAAAATTTAAAATATGAAAAATTAAATTGAATATAAATTTTCTTTTTTATAAATATGTAATAAATAAAAATTAATGTTACGGAAAATTGTCCAATAATACTTGCAAGCGCTGCACCAGCTATTCCCAAATTTAAACTAAAAATTAAAATTGGATCTAAAACGATATTTATAATTGTTCCGACACCACGAAAATACATTGGTGTTTTCGTATTACCTTCTCCTGTCATAATGCTTCTGAAAAAAATATTCAAAATATTAAAAATAAATCCAACGGCAATTATTCTAAAATATTTTACCGCTAATGAAATTATATGTTCAGGAGTACCTAAAATAATGAAAATTTGGTCGGCAAATACTATTGAAATAATTGGTATGACAATTCCTAAAAAAATAGCAAGTAAAACAGAATGTTCGGCAGCATTTTCAGCTGATTTTTTATTGTTTTCTCCAAGAAATTGAGCGACAACACTCGTTACTCCGGCTCCAAGTCCAAAAGTTAATCCCATAAATAAAAAAACAAGTGGCATATTAAAAGAAATGGCCGCTATGGCATCTCCATCAATTTTTCCAATAAAAATCATATCAACAATTCCATAAATAATCTGAATTGACATTCCCAACATAATAGGAATAGCCATTTGCCAAACTGCTTTTCGCGGATTCTTTTCGAATTGTTCAATTCTGTTTAATTTATTTTTTTCCATTCGATAAATTACAATTTTATTCTTTTTTTTACAATAATAAAATTATATACTACGAATTGATAAATTTAAAAATAAAAGAAAGGAAAATTAGAATGAAAAAATTGTTGCCCATATTGTTAATCACTTTACTTGCATTATTAATCAGTTGTGATAACGATAAAAAAGTAAGTCCCGCAAAAGAGAAAGCAATCAAAACAAAAACAAATATTGAACATCAAAAAACAAGTCATAAAGAATGGTATAATTTTCAAGAAGGATTGGAAATAGCAAAACAAGAAAATAAACATATCGTTATTGATTTTTATGCTGATTGGTGTAAATGGTGTAAAGTAATGGATGAAAAAACATTTTCTGTACCAGAAGTAGAAAACTATTTGTTTGAAAATTTTGTCCCAATTCGTGTAAATACTGAATTAAATGATGAAATAACCTTTAAGGGAAAAACACTTTCATTGCGTCAACTTAGTGGAGCATTTGGTGTAAAAGGATTACCTTCATTGGCATTTTTAACACCAGAACAAGAGATGATCACATTAATTCCTGGCTATATTGAAAAAGACCAGTTTATGAAAATATTGGAATATATTAATAAGAAATGCTATACTAAACAAATACCTTTCGAAACCTTTTTAGAAGACGATAATTGTAAATAAAATTACAATTACATAAACCCCTGATTTTCTTGATATTATTTATATGAGAATTAAGTTTTATCATGTATGGCGAAATCAATGATTTTATAAAAATAAAAAATATGGATTTAATGGAAACAAATATGAAAAGAATAACGATATTTTGTGGTTCAAGTTTTGGCACAGATGAAATATATAAAGAACAAGCATATTTACTTGGAAAAACACAGTAATTCTGAATTTGCAAAAAATATGGTTTACTTAGAAAAAGAAGAAATAAAAATCTACAAAAAGTATAAAGATTTTTTTAGTTATGGATTTTATATTGCTAAAAAAATATAGACGAAATGGTTCATTACGCAAAAGAATTTGCCGAATTATAATTATGAAACTGGAAGATTTAGGATACAATATAGATTTAGAAAATTACCGAAAAGACCAAGGTCTTGATTCTTTTAAAGTTGGACGAGTAATTTCTGAACATAAGGAAAGATATGTTGTAAAAACAGCAAATAAAGAATATGAGGGCGAGATAGTTGGAAATTTGCGTTATTCGGCAAACGACAGATCCGATTTTCCAGCAGTTGGTGACTGGGTTGCAATTTCTGAATATGATGACGATAAAGTGCTGATACATTCCGTTTTTCCGCGAAAGACCACTATTGAAAGGCAAGCAGTAGGGAAACAGGGAGAGAAACAAATTATTGCAACAAACATTGATTATGCTTTTATTGTGCAAGCAGTTGACAGGGATTTTAATATCAATCGAATTGAAAGGTATCTAACTATTTGCAACACATCTAATGTAAAACCAATTATTATTCTCAATAAAATCGATTTGATAAATGATACGGAATTAAAAAACTTGATTACTATGGTTCAAAAAAGGATAAAGCAAATACAAATAATCGCAATAAGCAATGAATCTAAAAAAGGAATTGAAAACTTGAAAGAGAGTTTAGAAAAAGGGGAAACATATTGTTTGTTGGGTTCGTCAGGTGTTGGAAAATCAACTATTCTAAATAGTCTTTCTGGTAAACAAATAATGAAAACAAATACGATAAGTACAAACACAAATAAAGGACGGCATGTTACAACTCACCGAGAATTGTTAGTTCTTGAAAATGGTGGAATTTTAATTGACAATCCGGGAATGAGAGAGGTTGGAATTGCAGATTCAACAGATGGATTAGAAATTACATTTGATACTATTATAGAATTATCCCAAAACTGTAAATTTAGAGATTGCACACATACAAGAGAAGTTGGCTGTGCAGTTATATTAGCCGTTGAAAGTGGGGATTTAGATAAATCGTCTTATAAAAACTACTTAAAAATGGAAAGAGAGAAAATACATTATAAATCGACTGTAGCTGAAAGGCGAAAAAAAGACAAAGCTTTTGGAAAAATGGTCAAGAGGGTTATTAAAAGTAAAAAACAGAATAAATACTAAGCACAACAATATATAGCAATTGGAATATGTCATAAGCTTATTTTTTTAAAAAAGAATATTTCCAACCTTGAAAAACAGGATTATTTTTGCATTTTAGTAACTTTGCGAGAAATTATTCTTTCTTATCGGAAAACCAACCATAAAGGACAGGAATCACAAACAATGTCAAAATTGTCGAAGAAAACAATCCACTGATTACTACAACTGCTAATGGTCTTTGAACCTCTGATCCTATCCCATGCGAAAGCAATAATGGAAGAAGTCCAAGAATAGTTGTAAATGCTGTCATCAGCACTGGTCGTAAACGAAGTATTCCTCCCTGAATAACTGATTCATCTATGGACAATCCTTCTTGACGAAGTTGATTTATATATGAAACGAGAACTATTCCATTCTGAACGGCAATTCCAAAGAGCGCGATAAATCCTACCGATGCCGGAACAGATAAATATTCACCGGAAATCAACAGTCCAAAAATTCCTCCAATCAACGCTAATGGAATATTTATTACAATTAAAATTGTATTTTTAAATGAACGAAAAGTGAGATACAACATTAAGAAAATGAGAGCTAGTGCTAAAGGAACAATTATTGCCAATCTTTTCAT
>JAOZRH010000147.1 GCA_029931905.1 Fidelibacterota bacterium | reverse complement strand
TTGATTATGGTGAAAGTTTAATGACTCATGCAATGGTATTTACTGGTGTTAATCTTATTGATAACAAACCAAACAAATGGAAAGTTGAAAATAGTTGGGGCGATAAAGGTGGTGAAAAAGGATATTTTGTGATGAGCGATAAATGGTTTGAAGAATATACTTATCAAATTGTAATTAACAAAAAATATCTATCTGACGAACTGAAAAAAGCTTGGGAAACAGAACCCACAATATTAAAACCTTGGGATCCAATGGGATCATTAGCTTTAAAAAAATGAATAATATTTTAACAAAAGACAATTCAAAAAATAATTTTATAGCATTCATTTTGGAGGAATTTTATGAAATTAGAACATATTGGAATTTCAATTTCCGACAGAAATGAAATTGTAAATTTCTATCAAAATATCTTAGGAATGACTGAAATAAGAAAATTCTCAATAAACAAACAATTATCAAAAAATATTTTTAATGAAAAAACATTTAAAAAAATAGAAATATTTTTAATGAAAAAAGATGATTTAATTATTGAAATATTCATTAATCAAAATAATAATTCTAAAAATTTTAATCATATTTGTTTTTCAACAACAGAGAGAGAAAAATTAATTTCAAAAGTAAAAGAAAATAATTATGAGTATATTAGAGAAGAAAGAGAGTACTATGACTTAATTTTTATAAAAGATAATGATGGAAATTTATTTGAAATAAAGGAAACAAAATGATAAAGCCAAAAAATGCAAAAGAAATTGAAAAAATGAGAAAAGCAGGCAAACTTGCTGGAGAATTATTAAATTATATCGAACCATTTGTAAAAGAAGGTGTTTCCACACTTCACTTAAATAATTTATGTGAGGAGTGGACAAAAAAACACGGTGCAATTTCTGCCCCACTAAATTATAATGGATTTCCAAAAAGTATATGTACTTCAATAAACAATGTAGTATGCCATGGTATTCCTTCGGAAAAAGATATTTTAAAAGATGGTGATATTGTAAATGTTGATGTAACAGTAATTTTAAAAGGATATCATGGAGACACATCTCGTACATTTATTATTGGAAATGTTGATAAAAAAATTGAAAGTTTGGTACGAAGAACGGAAGAAGCAATGTATAGAGGAATTGATGCGGTAAAAAGTGGCGATTATTTATATAAAGTTGGTAAAACAATTGAAAAATATATCAGTAAATTTGGATATTCAATTGTAAAAGATTACGGTGGACATGGAATCGGTAAAGTATTTCACGAAGAACCACATGTTTTTCATTTTTATTCTAGAGAAAATAGAATAAGATTAAAATCCGGAATGATTTTCACTATCGAACCAATGATTAACTTGGGGTCTTACGAGGTAAACACCTCTTCTGTTGATGGCTGGACAGTTACAACGGCAGATGGAGAATTAAGTGCTCAATTTGAACATACAATTTTAGTAACTGACAAAGGTGCTGAAATTTTAACAAAAGTATAATATCTATATTTAATAGGTTACAAAAAGGACAAAATGAAACAAAAATACAAATCAATAATCAAACTTATCAATATCATTTTATTGTTATTAATAATTACAAATTGTTCCAATAAAGAACTTACAAAAGAACCACCAACAATTAACAAAAAAGAACAATATATTGCCGATTCTATAGGAATATCATACGAAAAATTACAAGATTTAAAACAAAGACAACTCTACACATTTTCTGAAGAAGATGTGAATGTATATCTAAAATATTTATCTAAATACGAACCAGATGTGAAATCTCGTATAAAACATTTGGGATTAAAAAATATTGGACAGCCATACGAATTATACTTATTAGGTGAATATCCATTTGGTATTTATGATTCACAACCTTTATATTGTATAAAAAAAAGTGATTGTGTAGTTTTTGTAGAACATACTTTTGCAATGGCACTTGCCAATGATTGGAATTCATTTTTTAAAAATTTACAAAAAATTCGTTATAAAGATGGAAATATTTCATTAGTAACTAGAAATCATTATTCAATTTTAGATTGGAATCAAAATAATTCTTGGCTTGTTACAGATATAACAGACTCTTTAGGTGGTTCAATTGTGAAATCTAACAAAACAACTTATAATAAAAATCGCTTTTTTAAAAAATGGAATCTGAATACAAATATTCCAAAAGAATCAGTTGTATGGAATTACATTCCAGCTGATAGAATTGATTCTGTAAAAGATTTTCTTCAAACTGGAGATATAGTTCAAATTGTTAGAGGAAGAGACACTAAAAATGGTCAATGGGTAGGACATTTTGGAATGATAATTGTTGATGATAATGGCAAGGTAAATTTACTCCACTCAACTCCACCAAAAGTAAAAATTCAATCACTAATGAGTTATGTAAATAATGGAATAAAATCAAATATCAAGAAAAAACAAATCAATGCAAAAATGACTGAAACAAATAATGAAATAAAAAAATATAATAAAAAATTACAAAAAAGCATTATTAGAAAACACTTTGTTAAACCTAAAAAGGAACAAAAAGAACAAACATATTTCTTTGGATTGAGATTTTTAAGATTACGAAATAATCCATTAAATAATTTAAAAGAATCAATAAAATAAAGGAAAAAATATGCACGAAATAATAGAAGTTTTTAAACATACATTAATGATAACTGGCTTTGTTTTTACGATGATGTTGATTATTGAATATATTAATGTTCAAACACAAGGATTATGGCAAAAAAATATCTCTAAAAGTATTTGGAAACAATATTTGTTAGCCGCTTTATTAGGAGCAATTCCGGGATGTTTAGGAGCTTTTACTGCTGTTGCACTATTTACTCACCGTTTGATTTCGTTGGGTGCATTAGTAACCGCAATGATTGCAACAAGTGGCGATGAAGCATTCGTAATGTTATCAATGTTTCCACAAAAAGCAATTATTCTTACTATAGCAATTGTTATAATAGGAATAATTGCCGGATTCATAACAGATAAATTACAGTTTTCAAAATCATTTAAAAATATTCTACCGACCAAAGGATTTCCATTACATAAAGAAGAAAAATGTAATTGTTATCCTAAAAATAATCTTTTGGAAAATATGAAAAACCCCTCAATTCAACGAATACTATTAATAGTAATTGTATCCATTTTTCTTATTGGAACAATTATTGGAGAAATTGGACCAAATGAATGGAATTGGATAAAAATTACGATTCTTTTTGTTTCATCGTTATCTCTTTTTATTATCACAACTGTTCCTGAACATTTCTTATTAGAACATCTTTGGAATCATATTGTAAAAGTTCATATTCCAAGAATATTTTTATGGATATTTGGAACATTGCTTACAATTAATATTCTTATGCAATTCGTTGATGTTAATTCTTGGATTGCAAACAATATGTATATACTTTTAATAATCGCTGTTTTGATTGGTATAGTCCCAGAATCTGGTCCTCATATGATATTTGTAACATTATTTGCAAGTGGAACAATTCCTTTTAGCATTCTTCTCGCCAGCTCAATTTCTCAAGATGGGCATGGAATGCTTCCACTTTTAGCAGAATCAAAAAAAGGATTTTTTACAGTTAAAGCAATAAATATAATTTTCGGATTAATTGTGGGAACTATTGGATTATTATTTGGAATTTAAAAAACTATGAAAAATACAAAAAAATTCGAAACATCTAATGCAATAATTATTTCTTTTGCACATTTTTCTCACGATCTTTATACATCATTTTTGGCACCAATGTTGCCATTACTTATTCAAAAATTGGGAATTAGTTTATCAATGGCAGGATTCTTAGATATTGCCAGAAAATTCCCAGCTCTTTTAAATCCGCTTATTGGAATTATGGCAGATAAAAGCTCTGTTAGATATTTTGTAATTTTTACACCATTAATTACAGGAATCGCGATGAGTTTACTCGGACTCGCTCCATCATATGCCGTATTATTAATTTTACTTTTTGTTGTGGGAATTAGTTCAACAATTTTTCATGTTCCTTCACCTGTAATGATTAAAAATGTATCTGGTAATGAAACAGGAAAAGGAATGAGCTATTATATGCTTGGTGGAGAAATTGCTAGAACACTCGGTCCACTTTTAATAACAGCTTCAATTTCAATTTGGGGTTTGGAAGGATCATATAAAGTAATGTATTTAGCGGTTATTTCTACTATTTTTCTATACATTAAACTTAAAGATATTGAAGTAAATAAAAATATTAAGAAAAACAATACTAATTTTAGTCCTAAAGAAACATTCTTCAAATTACTTCCTTTTTTCATTATTGTTTCTGGAATTGCTACATTTCGTGGTGCAATGAAATCTGCACTTACTTTATATTTACCAACCTTTTTGGTTGATAATGGAAAAACACTTTGGTTTGCTGGTATTGCTCTTTCAATTCTACAACTTTCAGGAGCAGTTGGAACCTTTCTTGCCGGACCGATTTCAGATAAAATTGGAAGAAAAAATACTTTACTTGTTATAACAATTATTAATCCTATTTTAATGTGGATATTTATCATTGCCGATACATCATTTAGAATTCCAATGTTAATTTTTATTGGAATATTTTTATTTGCTTCGGGACCTGTTTTACTTGCATTAATTCATGACACAGATTCAGAACATCCTGCTTTTGTAAACAGCATTTATATGACAATTAATTTTGCAATGAGTTCTATTATGGTACTATTAGTTGGTTTTCTTGGTGACAAAATTGGATTGACTTCAACTTATAAAATTTGTGCTATACTTGCATTTTTTTCAATTCCATTTGTTTTGCTTTTACCCTCAAAAAAAATAGAAAAATAAAATTTTTACAATAAAAGTGTTTTAT
>JAOZRH010000290.1 GCA_029931905.1 Fidelibacterota bacterium | reverse complement strand
TTGTTAAACCAATCTGATCTGATTCATCAACATCTGTTTTTTCAAAATTTGGTTCTCCAAGTGTAGGAACTCCATCACCTTCACCCGGATCTCCAGTATTATCTTTTCCATCTTCTCCAACATCATCGTAAGTTATGTTCCAATCTCCATCATTGTCAATTCCATCAAATTTGCTTTCATCAATCAGTGGATCATCTAAACCAATTTGATTAATATAATCTTTATATGCAACTGGATTTGATATATCAATCAATATTTTTCCATTTTGATCTTTTCTAATTTGATGATAATGTAAAACATAATTTTCGTCAATTAAACCATCAAAATCATTATCCACGCCATCATAAACATTTGGATTAACATCATATTCATCATTAATGATATTTCCTTCAATGAGTTTAGTTTCTCCGGCAATTAGTGTTTTTGTCAAGCCCTTTGTAACTACAATTTGTGTGTCTTGAATTATTGTTATCAATGTTCTGGAGTAATCATTTCCAATGGTAACCAAAGTATCACCAATATCATATACAACTGTATCAAAATCATTTTCAGTAAATACAGGTGCAGAAAAAATTAGAGTTGAATTTGGTGGTTGTGATTCTATATTATTATCGCCATCATTATCAATTCCATCATAAGGATTTCCTGGACTTTCAAGAAATGCATAACCTACCATTCCAACAGCTCCCTGCCATTTAGGATTTCTTGAACAGTTATTTCCATAATCTCCTGTATAAGTAATGTCTGTTTCTACATCAAAAAACGAATAATCATCATCATATTCGCCGGGTCTATCATCAGTTCCTGTTACTCCAACATAAGTTCCACATAACATTCCAAAATTTACTTTACTATAATCTGTTGTGCTTGTATTTGTAACTTCATATAACCAAAAAATCACATCAGAAGCTAAAAATTGTTGCCATTGTAATCCTCTAACTTTCACTTCAAGTCCAAGTCCATTTCTATTTAAATCTCTTGAATCTGGTTTAAAAGCTACACCAAAATCATTGTTATCACTATAATTGAACTCTTCATCATTATTATCATTCATCACATAATAACTTTCTTGATCTGCATTAAATACACCCTTACCAAATAATCCGTTCCATTTGCCCGACCATCCTGGATCTGATTCGTTTAATTTATCTGGCCAATATGGAGGCCAAGAAGTTGGATCAGTACTCATAGCAACTTTTTCATTATTTTCATTAAAATATCCAGCAACAGGTTCAAAACACCATTTTTTTCCAGTATTTGATTCTTCTTTTCCTGCACTAGGACGACTTATCGGACAGATAACTACAGAGTGAAATTTTTTGGTTGAATCACCATTCGCATCATAATATTCTACTTCTG
>JAOZRH010000032.1:6758-17476 GCA_029931905.1 Fidelibacterota bacterium | reverse complement strand
GGCGAAAACCGAAAATTGAACATTTTGAAGATATAAATTATTGATAATGAAATTTTATTTAAAAATCGATAAGATAATTACAGGAATATTATGAAAACAATCTATTATTTTTCAGGAACAGGGAATTCACTTTGGGTGGCGAAACAGTTAAAAGACAAATTACAAGATACAAAGTTAGTTTCAATCTCAAAAATTGTAAACAATGACAAAATTGAAGATAAATCATCTGTAATAGGATTTGTTTTTCCAATTTATATGTGGAATATGCCATTTATTATTAGACGATTTATAGAGAAATTAATAGTAAATAAAGAAACTTATTATTTCTCTGTTGTTACAAATGCAGGTTCTCCCGGAAATACCTTAAATATTTTAAATAAAATGTTAAAAAATAAAAATGTAAAATTGTTTTCAGGTTTTTCAATAACGATGCCGAGTAATTATATTGTATTCAGTGGTGCAGAAAAAGATGAAAAAATTAATAAATTGACGAATATGGCGAGTAAAAGAATTAGTGAAATTAAAAATGTAATATTGAATAGAGAAACGAGCAAATTGGAAACAAGTAATTTGTTTATTAATATAATAGGAAGTGTCGTATATAAATTTTCTAAATCACATGTTAACAAAATGGATAAAAATTATTGGGCTGATGACAAATGTAATGGTTGTAAAATTTGTGAGAAAATCTGTCCTGTAGAAAATATTATTATGGAATCTGACAAACCAAAATGGTTGGGACATTGTGAACAATGTATGGCTTGTATTCAATATTGTCCACAAGAATCTATACAATTTGGTAAAAAATCAGGAATAAAAAAACGATATCAAAATCCTAATATAAAAATTTCAGAAATGATGAAATAATTTTTAATTTAAAAAATTTTCCTACTTGTAAAAATGATTAAAAAAAATTATATTTCAATGTTATGAATATTAATTTAAAATTAACAAAAAGGAATTATTATGAGTTGGATTGATTATTTAATCGTCGTTGTATTTATGGGTGGTGTTTTTATTGCCGGAACTTTACTTGGCAGAGGTGTAAAAGATATTAAAGGATATTTTAGTGCTAATAATAATTTGCCTTGGTGGGCGGTTATGCTCTCTATCGTTGCTGCCGAAACTTCTGTTTTAACATTTCTTTCAATTCCCGGTCTTGCATATCTTGGGAATTTTTCATTTTTACAAGTTTGTATTGGATATATTATTGGACGAATAATTATTTCTTTCGTTTTATTGCCAATGTATGCAAAAGGAAAATATATTTCCGTTTATCAAGCGATTACAGAAAAGGCTGGAGTTCCAATGCAAAGAATAATGTCAATCACATTTATGGGAACTCGTTTACTTGCTGATGGTGTTCGTTTATTTGCAGTTGCAATTCCACTTTCAATGATTACAGGTTTATCTTTTATGCAATCGATTTGGATACTTGGAATTGTTACAATTATTTATACATGGTTTGGTGGAATTAAGGCCGTTGTTTGGATGGATGTTGCTCAGTGGATAATTTATATTTCAGCTGCATTTATTGCACTTTGGGTTGGGTCAAAAATCCTTCCAGATTTATCTACTACTTTAGCAAATGTAATTGAACAAGGAAAAACACAAATTTTTGATTGGAAATTTTCACTTAAAGGATATAATATTTATTCCGGAGTAATTGGTGGTGCGATGCTTTCAATGGCGAGTCACGGAACTGATCAACTAATTGTTCAACGAGTATTGAGCTGTAAAAATTTACAGGATTCAAAAAAAGCATTAATTGGAAGTGGTATTGTTGTATTTTTCCAATTTGCTCTATTTTTAGTTATTGGATTGATGATGTATATGGTTTGGAATGGTGCCTCTATAGAAATGTTAGGATTACAAAAACCAGATGCTTTATTTACAAAATTTATTATTGAAAATCTACCACCAGTTGTAAAAGGAATTACAGTTGCCGGAATTTTTGCTGCTGCGATGTCAACTTTGAGTGGTTCATTAAGTGGATTGTCAAGTGCAACAATTGTAGATATTTTACAACCAATTATGAAAGACAAAGTAGATGATAAAAAAATGCTTCATTATGGTAGAATTGCTACACTTTCTTGGGGAATTTTTATGGTTGGTGGAGCTTCGCTTTTTAGAAACATGAATAATCCACTTGTGGAAATTGGTCTGTCAATTGCATCTTTTACTTATGGTGGAATGTTAGGAGTATTTATACTTGTTAGATTTTTCAAAAAAGTTGATACTTGGCAATATGTTGTTTCGTTTTTTGGTACAATTATTACAATAATATTCGTTATTAAATTTTCAGAAATTCATTGGACTTGGTTTGTATTGATTGGTGTTTTTACTACTATTGTTTTTGAACAAATTACGGTTATGATTAGTAAAATATTTAAGAAAAAAATATAAAAAACAGGGTAGAAGATGAATCGAATACAAAATCATCCAATATTAGATTCAAATGAAGATAGACAAATAGTAAAATTTACATTTGACGGAAAAGGGTTAGTCGGTTACGAAAACGAAATGGTTTCGTCTGCATTAATTGCAAATGGAGTAAAAGAATTTTCAATTCATCAAAAGAATGATATGCCACAAGGAATATTTTGTGCAAATGGACAGTGTTCTAAATGTACATTGATAATTGATGGTATTTCGCAAAAATCTTGTATAACTCCTTTGAAAAATGGAATGAAAATAGAGACATTACAGCGAATTCCACAATTACCTATTGATGATTCCCCATTGAAAAAATCTGAAAAAATTGAATTAAAATGTGATGTGCTTGTTGTTGGTGGTGGACCTTCAGGATTAAATTCTGCAATTGAATTAGCAAAGTTAAATTATTCTGTTATTTTAATTGATGATAAAAATGAACTTGGTGGAAAACTTGTATTGCAGACACACAAATTTTTTGGTTCAATAAAAGATTGTTATGCCGGAACGAGAGGAATTGATATTGCGAAAAAATTGGAAGATAAAATTCGTAAATATGATAATGTGAAAATTTTTTCGAATTCATCAGTTGTGGGGATTTTTAAAGATCAGAAAGTTGGTGTCTTTCAGAATAATAAAAATTATTTGACAATCTCATTTGATGGTATAATTATTTCCGCAGGAGCGAGGGAAAAATCGCTTGTTTTTCCGGGAAATAATTTATCTGGTGTTTATGGTGCAGGAGCTTTTCAAACACTTGTAAATCGCGATTTAATTCATTCGTCTGACAAAATATTTATTGTTGGAAGTGGAAATGTTGGTTTAATCGCTGGTTATCATGCATTGCAAGCCGGAATAAAAGTTGCTGGAATTTGTGATATTCTCAGTGATGTTTCGGGATATAAAGTGCATGCGGATAAAATCAAAAGAATGGGAATTCCAATTTATTTAAATCATACGGTTCTATCTGCGAATGGCAATAAAAAATTAGAACGAGTTACGATTACAAAAGTTGACGAAAAATTTAGACCAATTTTAGAAACTGCAAAAACATTTGAAGTTGATACTTTATTAATTGCGGTTGGTTTAAATCCTGTTGACGAATTTTATAATATGGCAAAGAAATTTAATTTCAAAGTTGTAAAAGCTGGAGATGCAAAAGAGATAGCCGAAGCATCATCTGCGATGTTTGGTGGAAAAATTGCTGGTTTGGAAATGGCGAAAATACTTGGAAATGATATTGAAATTAATGAAGAATATTTTGAAAAAGCGAATGTTTTAAAAAGTCATCCGGGAGAAATATATCCAATAGAATCGCCAAAATTAACTAACGAATTTCAACCAAACTTTTTTTGCAATCAAGAAATTCCTTGTAATCCTTGTGTTTCAGTTTGTCCTCATAATTCAATTCAATTAGATAAAAAAATAGGGAATATTTTAGATGTTCCAAAGTTTTCAGGTAAATGTTCAGCCTGTACAATGTGTGTAACAATTTGTCCTGGACTCGCAATTACACTTGCCAAAAAAGTTGATGATAACAGTGCAGAAGTGATTTTGCCTTTTGAATTTATTATGAAATATTCTGAAGGAGAAAAAATTCCATTGACAGATATTAATGGGAATATTTTGGAAAATGGTGAAATTATTAAAATAAAATATTTAAAGAAAAAGAAAATATATTTAATTACCGTAAAAACTACTTTAGAAAACGGAAATAAAATCGCCGGAATAAGGGTGCAAGATGATGAAGTGACTAAACCATTAGAAAAGCCTAAATATGAATATTATCCCGATGATGCAATTGTTTGTCAATGTGAAATGGTAACTGTGAAGGAAATTATTGAATACATTAAAAAGCATGAAGTTCGTGATGTAAATCAGTTGAAAAATATTCGTGTTGGAATGGGAGCATGTGGCGGAAAAACTTGTCATTCTTTGTTGCCAAGAATTTTTAAAATGGTCGGTGTTGATTGGAAAGATGTGGAAAAAGGAACTGATAGACCGTTAAATATGGAAGTGCCGATGGGTGCAATTGTAAATGAAGAATAAATTATTAACAATGATAAAATATTAGTAATTATTAAAAGTAAGGTTAATATGAAAATTTATGACATACTAATAATCGGAGCAGGTAGCGTTGGAGTTCCATTAAGTTATTATCTTGCAAAAAAAGGAAAGAAAGTAGCGGTAATAGAAAAAAATTCTTCTGTTGGTCGTGGACAAAATAGAGCTGCTATTGGTGGAATGAGAGCAACACATTCAGATCCAGCAAAGATAAAAATTGGATTAGAAACTCTTAAAATTATGCGAGAAATGAAGGGAAAATTTGGATTTGATGTCGATTGGGTTGAAGGTGGATATTTTTTTCCAATATATACTAAAAAAGACGAAGAAAAATTTAAGAAAGTGTTAAAAATTCAAAAAAGTTATAAATTAAATATTGACTGGATTTCAAAAGAAAAAATTAAACAAATAACACCAGGAATTAACGATACGAATTTACGAGGTGGAATATATTCTCCAAATGATGGATCAGCTTCACCTTTAAAAACAGCAGATGCTTTTTTTATGTTAGCAAAAAAAAATAATGTTGATTTTTATTTTAATGAAGAAGTTGTCAAATCAGAAATATCGGAAAATGAAATTAAAAAAATTTTTACAAATAAAAATGAATATAAAAGTGACATTGTAATCGATTGTAGCGGTGGCGATGCAAAAGAAGTTGGAAAAATATTTAACTTAGATTTGCCAATATTTCCAGAATCGCACGAAGCAGGAATTACAGAGCCTGTAGAGAGATTTTTCGAACCAATGATTGTAGATATGCGACCAGAACAAGATTCTGCAAATTATTATTTTTATCAAAACAAAGAGGGACAAATAGTTTTTTGTATTACTCCAAATCCAAATATTCCCGGAAAAGATTGCGATAATACTTCTATATTTTTGCCACAAGTAATTAAACGAATGATAAATTTATATCCAAGATTAAGGAATATTCGTGTGAGAAGAACATGGCGAGGTTTGTATCCAATGACTCCAGATGGATTTCCAATAATTGGATATACAAAAGAAATGAAAAATTTATTTTTGGCAGTAGGAATGTGTGGTCAAGGATTTATGTTAGGTCCGGGACTTGGCAAGATATTATCCGAAGTGATTGCAGATAAAACACAAAAACATGATGATATTTTAAATGAATTATCTCTTTACAGAAAATTTGATAGTGAGGAAATGTTCAAATGAAAAATAGAAAACCCATTATTGGTTTGAATATGGATACTACAATGATAGGTGGAAGATTGTGGCACAGAATTCCAGAAAATTATATAAATTCAATTGTTAAATCTGGAGGTGTACCAAGATTATTTCCAATTTATTATAATGATGATTTTATTATTGAACAAGTGGAAGAGTGTGACGGATTTCTATTTATGGGTGGTGATGATTATCCAGCAAATATTTATGGTATGAAACCAGATGAACATGAAGATCCAATGTTGAATGATAGAGCAAAATTTGATTTAAAATTGGCAAAGTTAGTTTTAAAAAGAAATATTCCAGTAATTGGAATTTGTGCTGGTTGTCAATTGATAAATATTGTAAACAATGGAAAAATGATTTTGAATATTGATGGGCATGGAAGAGGGGGTGATGTATATCATTCTGCAAATATAATAAATGATGGAATATTAAAAAAAATGTTTAAAACCAATAAAATTAGAATTAATTCCGGACATCATCAATCTATCAATTCTAACTTTGTTAGTAGTAATTTGAAAATAACAGCTATGACAGATGATGGAATAGTTGAGGCTATTGAGGGAGTTGATGACAGATTTATTTTGGGATTACAATGGCATCCAGAAAGATCTGATGACGAACAACAGAGAAAAATGATATTTGATAGATTTATTGATGAGTGTAAAAAAAATACGGAACAATTTAGTAAAAATATTATTAAAAATTTGTAAATGAAAAAAAATATGGTTAAACTAACGAATAAAAAAAGGGTGGACAGTGAAAAATAATAATAAAAATATCTTTCAAACATTGGGAATGGATAAACGAAATATGCATATATTTTTAGTTGGTATTTCTGCAATAATTCTTGGTTACATTTTTTTAGCAATTGGTGATACTTATGATACAATGTCAATGGTAATTAGTCCAATATTACTTGCATTAGGTTATTTTGTTATTGTGCCTTTTTCAATACTTTATAAATCTAAAAAAATTGAAACACACAAATAACTCTTCTATAGAAAATGTTATTCAGTTAAGGGGATTACTTCTACAAGCAAAGACAGTTGTGGAGGGTTTTATGATTGGACTTCATAAATCACCATATCACGGATTTAGTGTTGAATTTTCCGAACATAGACCATATATCGCTGGTGATGATATTAAACATATTGATTGGCAAGTTTATGGTCGAACAGATAGATATTATATCAAACAGTTCCAAGAAGAAACAAATTTAGTTTCGTATATTTTATTAGATAATAGTAAATCAATGGAATTTTCATCTAATGGAATTAGTAAATTTAAATATTCTTCATTGCTGACGGCTTCTCTGATTTATTTGCTAACAAAACAAAATGACGCTACTGGCTTAACAATTTTTAATGAGAAAATTGACAAATTATTTCCACCAAAAGCCATTGCATCTTATACCAAAATGTTAATGAAAGAATTGCAAAATACACAATGTCATGGTGAAACAAATGTTGGGAATGTGCTTCACAAAATAGCAGAAAAATTGAATAAAAGGGGATTGGTGATATTAATTTCTGATTTGTGGGACAATCCTGAATCTATTTTGAATGGGATAAAACATTTTCGATATTTAGGACATGAAGTGATTGTTTTTCATATTTGGGATCCGATGGAATTTACATTAAAAGATGATAAAAAAGTAGAATTTGTTGATTTAGAAAATAATGAAAAAATAAAACTTGATATTCGACAAATGAAAGATGAATATAAAAAATTAACAAATAAATATTCTGAAAAACTGAAAAGATTTTGTGGTGAAAATAATGTCGATTATAATTTGATTACAACAGACACCGATTTACGATATGCTCTTATGCAATATTTAATTAAACGAAAAAAAATGTATTGATTAAGAAAAATTGTAGAAATAATTTTTTAAATTAATGATATCTTTTCTTAATAAATTCTCTGATTTTACCATAAGCTTCTTCTAATATTTTTTCATTTGGCAAAAATACAATTCGTAAATGTTTCGAACCTGGTTTTTGACCAAATCCAGAACCGTGAACAGTAACTACTCCAGTTTCTCTGATTAAATCAGCAACAAAAGTTTCGTCATTTTCAGGAATATGTAAAGAAGGGAAGGCATAAAAAGCTCCTTGAGGAACTGTACAAGAAATTTCATCAAGATCATTTAACATTGAGATAGTTAAATCTCTTCTAACTTTTAATTTTTTTATCATTTCTGAAAGATGATCTTGTGGACCATCAAGTGCTGGTTGAATTGCATATTGCATTGGGTGATTTGCACAAAGACGAGAACGAGACATTTTATTTACTCCAGCAACATAATCTTTTATTAATTCATCAGGTCCACTAAAAATTGCCCAACCAATTCTAAATCCAGGAACGATATAAGATTTTGATAATCCATTAAATGTAACAATTGGAACTTCTTCTGTTAGTGAAGCAAGTGAAGTATATTCAACATTGTCATATAGAATTTTATCATAAATTTCATCACTGAAAATCACAAGATTATGTTTTTTTGCAAGTTCAATTATTTCAAGTAATGTTTCTTTTGGATAAATTGCACCAGTTGGATTGTTAGGATTAATTATTACAATACCTTTTGTGCGTTTATTTATTCGTTTTTCGATATCTTCAATATCTAAATTCCAATTATCATCTTCATTGAGATAATATGGATTTACTTCGGCTTCTAATTTCCCTAATATTGCTGAATAAAGTGGATAACTTGGAAAAGGGAGTAAAATATTATCACCAGAATTACATAATCCGGTAATTGCTAATTCAATTCCTTCACTTGCTCCTGTGGTGATAATAATATCTTTAATATTTTTAATTTTTGATCTTTCTGCTTGTCTTTTTATGGCATTACGAGCATCTTCAATTCCAGAAGATGGAGAATAACCATTCAAATTGTTTTGCATCGCTAATGAAACAGCATCAGTCATATGTTTAGGTGGAGAAAAATCATATTTGTTAGGATCGCCTATATTTAAATAGTGCATTTTTTTTCCAGTTGCTTTAATTTCATTTGCTAAAGCTACAACTTCTCTAATTGCATAATTAATATTTTTAACTCTTTGAGCTGGTTTAATTGGAGTCATTTTAAAACCTCTTTTTTATATTTTATATTTTCATATAATATAATTTATTATTAATAATATTCAAATAAAAATAATTGTTTTGTGGTTTCATTTTAAAAAAATAATGTTTAAATTTCAGCAGTTTTATAAAGAACAAATAAAGAGGTAAAAATGGCAAATCAAGATAGAGAAAAATCATTAGATATGGCAATATCACAAATTAATAAACAATATGGAAAGGGTGCAATTATGCGATTAGGTGATAAAGCAATTCCTTCCAAAATTGGAACAATTTCTACAGGATCATTGAGTTTAGATGTGGCTATTGGCGTTGGTGGAATTCCAAAAGGTAGAATAACGGAAATTTATGGACCTGAATCATCAGGAAAAACTACACTTGCTTTACATTGTATTGCAGAGGCACAAAAAGCTGGAGGAAATGCGGCATTTATTGATGCAGAACATGCCTTAGATATTCATTATGCAAAAAATCTTGGTGTAAACATCAATGATTTGTTAGTTTCGCAACCAAGTTCTGGTGAAGAAGCATTAGAAATTACAGAAACACTTGTTAGAAGTAATGCAATTGATATTATTGTTATCGATTCTGTTGCCGCTTTAACTCCAAAATCGGAAATTGAAGGAAATATGGGTGATAGTCAAATGGGAGTGCAAGCAAGATTGATGAGTCAAGCATTACGAAAATTGACTGGTGTTGTTTCGAAATCGAATATTGCTGTAGTATTTATAAATCAAATTAGAATGAAAATTGGAATAGTTTTTGGAAATCCTGAGACAACTACAGGTGGAAGAGCATTAAAATTTTATACAAGTTTGAGAATGGAAATTAGAAGAGTTAGTTCAATAAAAGATGGTGATAATATTTTAGGAAATAGAACTCGCGTTAAAATAGTTAAAAATAAAGTTGCACCTCCATTCAAGAAGACAGAATTTGATATAATGTATGGACAGGGAATAAGCTATACTGGTGATGTTTTAGATTTGGCTGTCAAATTGGATATTATAAATAAATCTGGTTCTTGGTATAGTTATGGAAAAGAGCGAATTGGGCAGGGTAGAGAAAATGCAAAAACATTTTTAGATGATAATAAAGATATTTTAAATGAAGTTGCAAATGAGGTTAAAACTGCATTAGGATTAGATGTTGTTGAGGAACCAAAAACAAAAAAAGATAATTCCAAAAAAGATTAATAAATTATTCGTTTTTTGAATGAATAAAATAGTTAAAATATATTTTCATAAAAAAAATACTAATATTTGTGATATTTATTTTTCAGATAAGCGAAAAATAACAATAGACAATAGTTATTTAGTCGAATATTCTCTTGTTGAAGGTTGTGAAATTTCAGAGAAAAAAATACAAAAAATAATTTCTGAAAATGAATATGATAGGGCAAAAGAAAAGGCATTTTTTTTACTTACTTATCGTGATCATAGTGTAAGCGAAATGAAAAATAAATTGAAAAAACGAGATTTTAACGAAAAAGTTGTAAATAAAACGATAGAATATTTATTGAAACATAAATATTTAGATGATACAAAATTTGGAAAATTATTTATAAATGAATTGTTGAACTCTAAAAAATCCGGAATGATGGTAATTAAGAATAAATTATTTCAAAAGGGCTTGTCACGAGAATTGATTGATAATTTAATAATAAATATAAATGATGATGTTTTCATCAAGAATTGTTTATTTCATTATGATAAAAAGAAAAAATCTTTTGGAGATAAAATAGATAACAATAAAAAAAGCAAATTGTATAACTATTTAAGTAGAAAAGGGTTTAGATATGAGATAATATTAAATGTTTTTGATAAAGAAAATATTTAGAATTTAGTTGAATTTACTTGTATTAATTATTATAATATAAGTCTGAAATGATAACAGAAAAAAAGGAGAAATAGTATGAAAATTAAAGTAGGAATTAA
>JAOZRH010000032.1:0-6658 GCA_029931905.1 Fidelibacterota bacterium | reverse complement strand
GTTTCAAATGCATCTTGTACAACTAACTGTCTTGCTCCAGTAGCAAAAGTATTAAACGACGAATTTGGTATTATAAACGGATTGATGACTACAACTCATGCATATACTAATGATCAAAATACACTTGATGGACCTCATAGCGATCTTCGTAGAGCTAGAACAGCAGCGGTATCAATTATTCCAACGACTACTGGTGCAGCAATTGCAACAGGAAAAGTAATTCCAGAATTGCAAGGAAAATTAGACGGAATGGCAATGAGAGTTCCAACTCCTGATGGTTCAGTTGTTGATTTAGTTGTAACAGTTGAAAAAGATGTAACAGTTGAAAAAGTAAATGCAGCAATGAAAAAAGCATCTGAAGGTTCAATGAAAGGAATATTAGAATATTTAGTTGATCCTGTAGTTTCAATTGATATAGTTGGAAATTCACATTCATCAATGTTTGATTCTCTATTGACTATGGTTAATGGAAAACTTGTAAAAATTATTAGTTGGTATGATAATGAATGGGGTTACAGTGTTCGTGTCGTTGATTTATTAGAAAAAATGGCAAAAATGTAATTACAGAAATTTAATTATAATTGAAAGGAGATAGCAATTTTGTTGTCTCCTTTTTTTATTGGGAGAGTTTTTTGAATATTGCAATGAATATTCTTGATATGCTGTAAGATTATTATTATACTATTGGTGAAATTTTGGGGGTGTCGCTTGGGTAAGTGGCTGAGATAAAACCCTTAGAACCTGAAACGGGTAATACCGACGGAGGAAAAAATGAAAAATAACAAAAATTATAATATTCAAAATCAAAAAGTAGTAATTACACAATTTACTAAATTGTTCATTGTATTTTTTTTAATGATTTCATTTATATTTGGAAATGATATAATTGTTAGTGGAATTGTTAAAAATAAAGTTACAAATAGAGGTATTTTCGGAGTAAATTTGCAAATTAAAAATACAACATTTGGAACAACTACTGATGAAAACGGATATTTTCGTGTAAATATTGAAAAATTGCCGATAGAATTGATAGTTTCACACATTGCTTATGAAAATAAAACCGTTATTATTAATAAAAAGCAAAATTTATTATCATTAAAACCTTCTGTTTTAACAAGTGAGGAAATATTAGTTACAGCTTCGAGGGCAATTGAGGGAAAATCGCCTGTTGCATTCACTCAATTGGATAAAAAAGATATTGAAGATAAACATTCACATCAAGATTTACCAATGATATTAAACGATTTACCGGGAACATATTCATATTCAGATGCAGGAAATGGAGTTGGATATTCATATTTAAAAATTCGTGGATTTTCACAGGATAGAATTAGTGTTATTTTGAATGGAATTCCTTTGAATGATCCAGAATCTCATTCTGTTTATTGGGTTGATCATGGTGATATTTCTTCTTCTATAAGTGATATTCAGATACAAAGAGGAGTTGCAAATTCACTATATGGTTCATCTGCTTTTGGTGGAAGTGTAAATTTAATAACAAATTATTTTAAGATGAAAGAAGGTTTAAATGTATCTATTGGATATGGAAATTATTGTGATAAGGATAATTTGAATTTGCCGAGTAGAAAATATTCGGTAAATATTGTAGAAAAACCTGATAATTTAAAAAATGTAGTTGTATTTGCTAGATATAGTGATTTGTCAAGCGATGGCTACAGAAAGGGTAGTGGTGCAAATCAAAATTCATTACAATTTGCAATAGAAAAAAATAGTGAAAGAAGTAGAACTCAATTTGAAATAATTACTGGTTCAGAAGAGACAATGTTTTCTTGGGATGGAGTAATTCCAATGTACGGTTATGATTTGCAAAATAGAAATGATAGAAGATATAATTATTATGCCGATACTACTTATAATGGTGGTTATGATGATGTTAATAAAGATGTTTTTACACAATCAATTGTTTCATTACAACGAAGCCAGAAAATTAACGATAAAGGGCTTTTAAATTTAACACTATACAATGTGTCGGGAGATGGATATTATGAGCAATTTAAGGGTGATAGAAGTCCAGAAGAATATAATTTAGTTGAAATAGTGAATGATACAAGTATTCAAGAAATAAATTTAATTCGTAGAAAGTGGTTAAAAAATGGTTATTATGGGGCAGTTTATCAATATTTACATAATTTTAATTTTGGAATGATAACGGTAGGGGGAGATTATAGAAATTATTCTGCTGATCATTATGGAAGAGTTTTAGAAGCGGAAAATGTAAATTTTATTAGTAAAGATCATATTTATTATTCTGATGAAAGTAAAAAGACAAGTTTTTCGGTGTATTTACATTCAATAATAGAAATAACAGATAATTTATTGGCAATGATTGATTTAAAATATTTAGGACATCGTTACAAATTTAAACAAGATATAGTCGGAGATTTTACAAATGGTTATGAATATAAATTAAAATATGACTTTTTTGATCCTCATTTTGGAGTGAGATATAATTTTTCAAATAATCTTTCTATTTTTGGAAATATTTCAACTGCTCATCGTGAACCAGCAGATAATGATATTTACGATAATGATGATCCGAATGTTGAACCGGCAGTTGAAAATATGGAAAATAATTTTGCAGATTCAAAAGTTGATGAAGAATTTTTAATTGATACTGAATTAGGGGTGCAATATAATAATAAAAATACGAGTTTAAATTTAAATTTATTTAGAATGCAATTTAAAAACGAATTAGTTCCTTTTGAATATCGATATAATGATGGAAGCACTCAAGTATTGCATGGAAATGTTGATAAAAGTATTCATCAAGGTATAGAATTATCATTCGCAAGTAAATTTGGAAAATGTTTAAATTTAAATGGTAATATTTCATATTCTGATAATTATTTTGAAAAATTCTTTGGAGATTCGCTCGGTTGGAATGGTTGGGGAGGAGTTGCTGATTATTCTGGTAAAACAATGCCAGCATATCCAAAAATTCAATATAATGGCAAAATTACATATAAATTAAAAAATGTTGAAACATGGATACAAATTAATCATATTGGTAAACAATATATTGATTTTTTAAATATAGAATCTGCATCAATTGATAAATATAATTTAATTAATATCGGAACAAAATTTAAAATAGAGAAATTGTTTGGTTTTCAAACTGTAGTAGATTTTAGAATTACTAATCTTTTTGATACACTTTATGAAACATTTGGATATAATTATTATAGTGATAAAGATACAAGAGTAGATGTTTATTGGCCAGCAGCGGTAAGAAATTATTATTTAACAATTAAAATAACAATTTAGATTATAAATCTAATCATGCTTACAAATATTTATTGGTTTTGTGGAGAATAACGGGCTCGAACCGTTGACCCCTTCGATGCCATCGAAGTGCTCTCCCAACTGAGCTAATTCCCCATATTATCAAAGATCATATATTAAACATTTATTTCATTGAATCTACGATTGTAGTTCTGAATCTTTTTGCTATCCTTAAAAAATTGTTTGCCTTTTTTTCATCGTATTTTTTGTAAGCAAGATAAGACAAATAATATCCTTCTGCGATATTAAATGAATCAATTTTTGTTAAATTATGTCCGCTTCCTTCCAAGTTTGGAATTTCTATGTTTATTCCTGTATAGATAATGTCAGGTTTAACAATTGTCTCAATATTTTTTCTATAAATGTTTGGCCATAATGGTGCATTGCCGTAGTATTTATTTGCTAATCCCCAAAGAGTATTTCCTGAAACAATTTTATGAATAATCGTTGTTTCTTTTTGTTCTGCGGGAGCAACTTCTTCTTTAATAATTGTTTTTGCAGTATCAGTTGTTGTTGTATCTACACTTACTGAATCAACTACACTTAATGTTGGTGCTGTAGGTGAAGCATTTTTTAAATTACCAAAATTAAGGTATGCGATTATGCTTATTATCACAACAAGAATTATACTTGTAATAAGAATAATTTTGAATTTGTTTGTTTTGTTTTTATTATTTTTGTCCATAATTTCCCCCTTATTATTGTAGTGTATATTATTTCATTGAATCTACGATTGTAGTTCGGAATCTTTTTGCTATTCTTAAAAAATTACTTGCTTTTTTTTCATCATATTTTTTGTAAGCAAGATAAGACAAATAATATCCTTCTGCGATATTAAATGAATCAATTTTTGTTAAATTATGTCCGCTTCCTTCCAAGTTTGGAATTTCTATGTTTATTCCTGTATAGATAATGTCAGGTTTAACAATTGTCTCAATATTTTTTCTATAAATGTTTGGCCATAATGGTGCATTGCCGTAGTATTTATTTGCTAATCCCCAAAGAGTATTTCCTGAAACAACAGTATGAATTATTGATGTTTCTATATATTGTTTCTGAGAAATCGGATTTTCCTTTTTGACAGGTTTTGTTTCCGTGACATTTGTTGTGGTATCAATATCTGTAGAATCAACAATGCTCAATTCAGGAACCGATGGTGTGTAGTTAGTATTATTACAACTTTTATTAATAATTAAAATTAGTACAATGATTATCAAAGATGTAATAATTACTCCAATAATTGGAACAATTGGAGATGCTTTCTTTTTTTCTGATTGTTTGTTAATATTTTTATTTTCTGGCGGATTAACTTTGTTTATTTTGGTGTCAATTACAACTTTTTTAATTACTTCTGTTTTTTGTTTTTTTTCTATCTTTGGTTTATTTTCAGTAGTTAATATTTCTTTAGGTTTTAGATGACTATATCTACGATTTACATATTCCTTCATCTTTTTTTCTGGTTGAAAAGAAACTTTATTATGAGCTGGAACTACAATATTTGCACCATTTTGAGGATTTCGTCTGTTTTGTGTCTTAACCCACTTTATTTTAAATATTCCTAAACCAGATATATTCACATGTCCATCTTTTTGCAAACCTTCTTTGATTACATTAAGTAATTCATGAATATAATCATTTGTAAATATTTTTGTATTGTTAGTTTTTTTTACAACGGCATCAACTATTTCTTGTAAAGATATTTTTTCATTCATTTTTCAACCACCCAGTCTTTTACTTGTTCTTTTAAAAAATTGCTTGGTTTAAAAGTTAATACATTTTTTGCAGGCAATTCCAAATGTTTATTTAATTTAGGATTAAATGATTTTCTTTTATTTTTCTTTTTTGTTGAAAATGTGCCAAATTTAGGCAATGAAAAAACATTTTCTTTACCAATAATTTCCTTAAATATTTCCATTGTGCTATCAAAAGTTTTTTTTGATTCAACTTGTGTACAATCCAATCTCTCAGATAATATGGTTATAAGTTCGTTTGTTGTCATTATTTGCCTATATTTTCATTATTTTTATTTTATTTTGACTAATTTAAAGATAAATTATGAAAAAAGCAAAAATAATAATGATAAAAAAGGTTTTAATTAAATAAAATGACAAATAATCAAATTCAAAGCATTAAGAATCTATCTTTTACCCAATTGAACGAATGGATTAAAAATAGAAAATATCAAGATTTTAGAAGTAAACAAGTTTTTCAATGGATATATAAAAAAAAAGTTATTTCTACTGAACAAATGTTAAATATTCCCCAAAAATTAAGAGATGAAATTAATAATTATGGACATTTTTCATTGGTTGAAATAGCAAATCCAGACGAATCGATTATTAATTCTGCAAAAAAATATCTATTTAAATTAATAGATGGCAATTACATTGAAAGTGTTTTGATTATTGAAAAGGATAGAAGGACCGTATGTTTAAGTTCACAAATTGGTTGTGGATTAGAATGTAGTTTTTGTCAAACTGCAAAAATGGGTTTTTTACGAAATTTAACGGTTGGAGAAATTGTTGATCAAATTTTGTTTATTAGTAATGACATTTCAGAGAAAATTACAAATGTTGTATATATGGGAATGGGTGAACCATTGTTGAATTATGAAAATGTAATAAATTCAGCAATAATAATTAATGATAAAAATGGTTTAAATATTGGAGCGAGAAAAATTACTATTTCAACTTCAGGAATCGTTCCGCAAATATATATGTTGGCTGATCTAAAATATCAATTTAAATTGGCAGTTTCTTTGAATTCAGGTTATAATGAAAAAAGATCAAATATAATGCCGATTAATAATCAATTTGATTTAAATTCGCTAATAAAAGCAATAAAATATTATAATTCAGCAACAAATAAGAAAATAACAATAGAATATGTATTGATGAAAGATATAAATGATTCTGAAGACGATGCAAAAATGTTGTTAGAAACGCTTAAAGATATTCATTGTAAAATAAATCTTATTCCTTTTAATGAAAATGAAACTGGATTTGTGAGACCAACAAAAGAGACGATATCAAAGTTTTCTGAAATAATTAAAGTTGAAAAAGATGTTACTATCCGATGGAGTAAGGGCAAAGAAGAAAATGGTGCTTGCGGTCAATTATATTTTAAAAAGATATTTGTAAAAATGTAGAAACAAAAACGCCCAATATTTCTATTGAGCGTTTTTTTTTAAACTGTTGACAAAATTTCACGCAAAGAAAATAAATAAGTTTTCTTATCCGCCTTATCTTCTTTCTCTGCGTCTTCGCGGTAAAGTTTTATTTCAACAACACAACTTTTTTTACATCAATAAATTCGGCTGTTTTCAATTGAATAAAATAAATTCCTGATGACAATT
>JAOZRH010000031.1:3636-17653 GCA_029931905.1 Fidelibacterota bacterium | reverse complement strand
TTCGCATTAAGACGCTTAATGCACTCCAAAAACAAACTCCCAAAGATAAAATAATGAAAAAAGACAAGGGAGCTTGCTCCATTGCTGTAAATAAATTTACCTTATTAATATTTCAATAAGGTAATAAGGTTTTTAAATTGGTAATATCATTTCTACTGAGGTTTAGATAAAGAATAAGATCAAAAATAAGAAATATTAAACTACTCTGTAGTTTTTGATTATAGATGATTCCTTTTTCTATGGGTTTCACCCATAGCTATTGATATTTAACCGCTACGCGGTTTTTTTGTATATTTGGGACTTCGATATTCGATATTCAAATTCCCATATTTAAAAAATCTTGTGTTCTTGGTGTTCTTCGTGGTTAAATATTCCCTACCTCTTCCCAATATCTTTACGATAATAAATATCTGTAAATGAAATCTTTTCGCATTCTTTATAAACTTTTTCGATTGTTGAATTTAAATCATCGCCACTTGCAACAACATTCAAAACTCTTCCACCATTGGTTTTTATTTCGCCATTTTCTTTTCTCGTTCCAGCATGAAAAATTTGCGTTTCATTTGATAACTTTTCAAGCCCAGAAATTGTATATCCATTTTTATATTTATTCGGATAACCACCGGAAGTTAAAACAACATCAACAAAATATTTTTCGTAAAATTCTGGATTAGTAGTTGACAAATTTCCATTAAAGCATGCTAATATCAATTCTAACAAATCGCTTTTCAACGATGGCAATATTACTTCTGTTTCAGGATCGCCAAATCGCACATTATATTCTAATAATTTTGGCCCATCGTCAGTAAGCATTATTCCAAAATATACAACACCTTTGAAATTAAATTTTTCATTATAAATTCCATCTAATGTTGGATTTATTATTTTGTTTTTTATCTCTTTCATCAATTCATCATTCATAAATTTTGCGGGACAATACGCACCCATTCCGCCAGTGTTTGGTCCTTTGTCTCCATCATAAATTTGCTTATGATCTTGTGATGATAATAGCAGTTGAATATCTTTTCCATCAGTAATTCCAATAATTGAAACTTCCTGACCAATAAGTTTTTCTTCAATCAAATAATTTGCTACCTCACCATAACGATTTTTAATTTCTCGAATAGAATCTACTGCTTCTTTAATCGAATCGCAAACAAATACACCTTTACCACCAGCTAATCCATCATATTTTAGAACTAAATTTCCATCTAACTTTTGAATGATTTCAGTAGCGTCATCATCTCCGGAAAATTTCCAAAAATCAGCAGTTGCAACATCATATTTTCTCATAAAATTTTTGGAAAATATTTTGGAATTTTCAAGTATCGAAGCTCTTTTATCTGGACCAAATACTTTTATATTAGTATCAGAAAAATAATCAACGATTCCTTCGACAAGTGGAACTTCAGGTCCAACAACAATCAATTCTACATCATTTTCCAAACAAAATGTTTTCATTTTTTTAAAATCTGTTACACCAATTTCAATATTATTTTCCGTTCCACCATTTCCAGGCAAAACGAATATTTTTTCGGTATTTGGACTTTGTGATAATTTCCATTCCAATGCATGTTCTCTTCCACCACTTCCAATAATGGCTATATTCATAATAATTCCCTTTTACTATTGTATATGTTTTTTAACTTTTTCTAATATATTTTGTGCTACTTTTTCCGCTTGTCCAATATAATCCACAACTTTTAATTTCAAAAGCTCATTCTTTACAATTTCATCAACTTGTAAATTTTCAATAAATTTAATAATCATCTGCTCAGTAATTATTTTTCCTCTTGTCAATTTTTTCATCTCATTATATGGATCTTTTACGCCTACTCGACGAAGAATTGTTTGAATTGGTTCTGCAAGTAATTCAGGATGATTTTCCACCTCATTTTTACATCTCTCTTCATTTACCACGACCTTTTTTAAACCAACAATTGTTTCATTCATTCCCAAGAAAGAGTGAGCCAATCCAACACCCAAATTTCGCGAAACTGTGCTATCTGAAAGATCACGCTGTAAACGGCTATTTGTCAATTTACGAATAAAAAATTCCAACATAGAATTTGATAATTCCAAATTTCCTTCACTATTTTCAAAATTTATCGGATTAATTTTGTGTGGCATTGTTGAAGAACCGACCTCGTCTTTATTCGAACTAATTGCCAAATTTCCAAGCATTAAATAGAGCCATATATCTTTATTTAAATCAATTAAAATGCTATTTATTTGAGCAATTATAGAAAAATATTCCGCCCAAACATCGTGAGAATCTATTTGAGTTGTTGCCTCATTTGGAATTAATCCTAAACTCTTAATAAATTCATTTGAAAATTTTATCCAATCATATTCTGGAAATGCTGAATATGAAGCCGAATAATTTCCAGTTGCTCCATTAAATTTTCCACAAAATTTAAATTTACTTAATCGTTTATATTGTTCAAAAATTCTATTTAAAAATACACTCATTTCCTTTCCGGCAGTAGTTGGTGATGCCATTTGTCCGTGTGTTCTTGCAGGAAAAACAATTGATTTCCAATTATCTGCTTTTTCATAAATATTTTTCATTACATTTTTAATTTGTGATATTTGTTCATTTTCCAAATATTCTTTTAATAATAACGAATAAGATAAATTATTTACATCTTCAGAAGTCAAACCAAAATGAATCATATTAGGATTTTTTAACGAAAGTTCTTCAATTAAAAATACTTCTACAGATTTTACATCGTGATTTAGTTTGTTTTCAATTGTTTTAATTTTTACAAAATATTCATTTTTAAAGTCACTCAAAATATTTTTAATATTTGACAATTCCATCTCAGTAAATTTTTCGAATAATCCAGTATTATTTAAAGCAATCAAATATTGTAATTCCACTTCTGTTCTTTTTTGCATCAATGCAAATTCAGAAAAATATTGTCCGAGATGAGCGGTTTTTTTACCATATCTTCCATCAATTGGAGAAATCGATTTTGCCATCTGTTCCTTTAAACATTCACATTCTAATTTATTTATACTCAAAACTTTTACTCCCTTTAGAATTATTTAAATTCCGAAACTCTAATTATCCATTTTTTACTATATTGTCATCATTTATTAATCCATCTTTCATATTTGCAATTTCTATTGAAAATTGTTCTTTCAATCTTTTAATATTCAAACTTCTCAATGCAACTAATACTGCGTTTTTAGGGTCAATAACTGTAGCTGCCGGAGTATTTGAAGGCATCACCAATGAAGAGTTAATATTTGTTAACATATCAATATTATCTTTAAACGGCGGGCAATTAAAAACAGGAATATTCAAATTAGCTGACAATGCACCACCAAGTCCATTTGAACGACCAGCAATTGCAATAACTGCACCCGGTTCAATCGAATTATTATATACATCTGCAATTGCAGAAATCCGTTCGCCATTTTTATGTGCAGAAACAATTCTCGTATCAACAAATATATTGTACTTTTCAATTGTTTCTTTAATTTTTTTGCTAAATGATAAATCACCTTTAGAACCCATAATTATTGCCACATATCCATCTTTCATAATATTTTGTTTTACAAGATTTTTTTTCAATTTTTCAATAGCAAATTCAATATTATTCTCTATTTTTTTTCCTGTAATTATTTCAAAAATATTATTATATCTTTTTTGAGTTTCTGCTACAATATTTTCTGGCAACTTTGTAGGGTATTTTCCGTCAATTTTATTATTCATTAAATAATTTCTAACAAATTCTTTATCTATTTGTTCTACTTTTGACGAATCTTTTTTATAATCATCTGCTGACCAAAATCTTGAAGAATCTGGTGTGTGAATTTCATCAATTAAAATTAATTTATCTCCAATCAAACCAAATTCATATTTTGTATCAACTAAGATTATTCCCCTTTCAGATAATATTTTTTGACCTCTTGCAAAAAGTTTTAACGAGATTTCTTTCATTTGATCAAATAATTCTTGTGTAGTCCATTTTTCAGCAATAATATCTTTTTCAGTAATTTCTCTATCGCTCTCTTCTTTTGTCGTTGGAGTTACCATTGGAGTTGGAAAAGCTTGATTTTTTTCTAAACCATCAGGTATTTTTTGACCAGAAAGTTCACGACCACCATTTTGATATTTTCTCCAAGCCGAACCAGTAATATATGCCCTTACAATCATTTCTAACTTTATTGGAACCGCTTCTTTCACCAATGAAACACTCGGATGAATTGATTCAATAAAGTGATTATCGATAATATCTTTTGTATTCTCAAACCAAAACATTGCTAATGAATTTAATATTGCCCCTTTTCCAGGAATCAATGTCTCTAAAACACTATCAAAACTCGATAACCTATCAGTCGCAACAATCATTCTTGTTTTTTCATTAATACGAAAACTGTCTCGCACTTTTCCCGTATGAATTTTATTTAATTGTGGTGAAATTACATTAGTGATACTTTCCATTTTTGCTCCTTTTTAAATTATAGATAATGGATCTATATTTATAATTAATCTAACATTTTTATTTATTTTCAATTTATTAATATTTAAAATTGCATCTCTCATTTTTTTACCGTTTCTATCCGTATCTTTACTTGATTTTAACAATATTTGCCAACGATATTTGTTTTGTATTTTCTCAATTGGCGATGGTGCAGGACCTAAAATATTTTTTGATTGCATATTTTTTTGAATAATTTTATGTACTCTATAAATTTCTTCTTTTATCAAATCAAGATTGGTACCTTCGATTCTAATTAATCCCAATCTGCTAAATGGAGGATAATTTAGTTCCTTTCTATTCGACATTTCTATATTATAAAACTTTTTTAATTCAAGATGAGATGCCATTTTAATAGCAATATGTTCAGGAGAAAATGTTTGCACAATTACTTCTCCCGGTTTATCGCTTCTGCCACTTCTACCTGCAACTTGGTATATTAATTGAAATGCCTTTTCTGTACTACGGAAATCTGGCAATCCTAAACCAATATCCGCATTAATAACACCAACCAAAGTAACATTTGAGAAATCTAAACCCTTAGCTATCATCTGTGTTCCAATTAACACATTAAACTTTTTATTTTCAAAATTATTTAATATTCTAACATGAGCATTTTTTGTTCTTGTAGTATCATAATCCATACGAACAATTTTTGCCTCAGGAATTCTTTTGGAAATTATTTCCTCAACTCTCTGAGTACCACTTCCTAAAATTCTTAATTTATAACTATCACACTTTGGACATTTTCTGAATTTTTCTTTGCTATATCCACAATAATGACAAATTAATCTATCAATAGATTTATGATAGGTCAAAGAAACAGAACAATTTGGACACTGAACAACTTCACCACAATTATCACATTTCAATAAAGTATTGTATCCACGGCGATTCTGTAAAATTATTACTTGCTCACCTTTTGATATTTTTTCATAAATTGACTGTAATAAAATATTGCTAATATTCGTATCATATTTCTCATTTTTCATATCAACTAATTTAATCTTCGGTTGTGTCGCATTCCCAAATCTTTTCAACAAATTCAATGAATGATATTTACCCATTGACGCCTGATAATAAGATTCAATACTTGGAGTAGCACTTCCCAAAATTACCGGAATGTCTAATATTTTTGCATAATATACAGCAGAATCTCTCGCATTATATCTCGGATTTGGATCTTCTTGTTTGTGGGTGTTTTCATTTTCCTCGTCAACAACAATTAAGCCAATGTTTTCTAATGGTGAAAAAATTGCACTACGAGCACCAACAACTACTTTTATTTCACCTTTATGAATTTTTGACCAAGTCCATAATCTTTCACTTGCACTTAATTGGCTATGCCAAATCGCTACTTTATTTTCGAATTCACTTCTAAATCTACCAGCAACATGCGGTGTAATCGCTATTTCTGGAACAAGAATAATAACATCTTTATTTTTTTTAAGTTGTTGTCTTGCGAGTTCAATATAAACCTCAGTTTTCCCACTTCCAGTTACACCTCTCAATAAAACAGGAAAAAATTTATCGTTATTTTTTTTAATTTCAGCTATAACTTTTAATTGTTCTTCTGAAAACCTTATATCTCTTTTTTTTGAAGAATAATCTTGTGAAAATGGATCAACGGCAACCGATTTTGAATACTTCTCTAAAACACCTTTATTAATAAGTGAATTTATTGATGAATATGAAATCTTATGAGTTAATCTTAATTCTGAAATTTTAACTTCAGAATTTTCTATTTCTTTCAAAATATCTATAATTAATTTTTGAGTTTTACCAGTAATCGTTTCATCTGGTTTTAACAACTTTATATAATTTACACTCTTCTCTTTCTTAGTTCGCTTCCATCTATTTTCAATTACTAAAAATTTTTTGTCTATTAAAGATAGGATTATTTTTCTTTTATCATCTCCAATATTTTCCAATTCCGAATAAATCATTCCATCTAATGGGAAATTGATCTCTTTTAATCTCTTTAAATTGTTTTCTTTTAGCTTATCTGGAAATTCACTTATTTCTTCTGATTTTAATACAATAAACTCATGTTTTTTAAATCCTGTCTCAGCTGGATGTGCCGATTTAAATACCATTCCCAATGGAGCTATATAATATTTTGATATCCATTTCAATAATTTAATTTGACTCTTGGTAAAAATTGGCTCACTATCTATTACTGAAATAATACTTTTATATTTAATTTTATTATTATGCACTGGAATCACATTGGTATTAATACAATATCCAATCTGATTTCTCATTCCAAATGGAGCAAGAATTCTCATTCCCGGCTTCAACTTTTTTTGTCCGACAACGCATTTATAATAGAATGATTTGAACAATCCAATGGGAAAAACTATTTCACAATATTCTTGCTTTTTCATAACGCAATATTATCTAAATTGACTATTAATTACAATAAAAAAAGATGCTAATATTATTTAGCATCTTTAAATATTACAATTTAACAAAATTGTTGTTATTTTTTATTAACTCTATTTCTTAACAACCCAAAGTTTTACTTCAGCAACAATATCAGTATGCAATTTAATTTGAGTATTAAACACACCTAAATTTTTAATTGGTGTTTCAATAACAACCTTATGTTTGTCAATATTAAAACCTTTTTCTTCTAATAATTCTGCAATTTTTTGAGTGGTAACTGAACCAAATATTTTTTCATCTTCCCCAGCTTCCATAGAAATTGTAAGAGAAACATTTTTTAGTTTTTCAGCCAATTTTTGAGCTGTAAGAACAACTGATTTTTCTTTTCTTGCTCTTACTCGCTCTAACTCGTTTATAACATTCATATTTGCTTTAGTAGCCTTTAATGCCATTTTTTTAGGTAAAAGATAATTTCTTGCATATCCATCTTTGACTTCAATAATATCATTCTTATTACCTAACTTTTCAATTTTTTCTTTTAGTATTATTTTCATAATTTATTCCTCTATTAATTAGTTCTCAAGATTATACGAATATGGAAGCAATGCAATATTACGCGCTCTTTTTACTGCTCTTACCAATCGTTTCTGATGTTTTGTACATAACCCGGTAACTCGTCTTGGAATAATTTTACCTTGTGAATTTAAAAATTTCTTTAAATTATTATATTCCTTATAATCAATTTTTATATCCTTTTCTTCACAAAATTTACACATTTTTCGTTTATTTATAAATGCCATTATTTCTCCTCTGAATAATTTCTCTTATAATTAAATTGTTTATTTAGCAACTTCATTTTCTTCAGCTGATTCGTCTTGAATATCTTCTTCAATTTCAACTTCAACTTTTTCAGAAACTACTTTCTTTTCTTCAACATTTTCTTTTTTGTCATCATTTTCCAAATCTTTTTTCTCTATTCTAACAATTATTCTTGCTAAAATTTGTGTTTGAATCTTTAACCATTTTTTAAATTCTGAAATGAATTGTGGCTCTGATTCAAAATGAATTAAAATATAATTACCATATCTATGATTTTCAATCTTGTATGCTAATTTTTTCTTACCCATTTCACTAACATCGATTATTGTTCCACCATTATTTGTTATTTTTTCTTTTACATTATCAACAACTTTTGTTAATCTTGCTTCTTCATAATTTGGATGAACAATAAATAGTATTTCGTATAATTTCAATTTATATCTCCTTTTATTTGTTACTATCAGTTAAATTGTTTCTATTGTTTAAATTAATCGATTCCTTAATATCATTAGAAATAAATACATCAACAATATCAACACATTTATTAATTATCTCTTCAATTTTTACTTTCTCTTCTTTTAAGAACTTTCCCAAAACAAACTTATCAGCTTCAATAAATTCTCTTTGTTCATTACTAATTCCAATCTTTAATCTATGAAATGAATCAGTATCTAAATAATTTAATATTGATTTAATACCATTATGTCCACCACTAGAACCATTAGAACGAATTCTAATTTTTCCAAATGGAAGATCCAAATCATCAAAAATAACGAGCAAATCAGTTGACAATATTTTAAAATATTGTAAAATATCTTGAACTGCTATTCCGCTATTATTCATATATGTTAATGGTTTAATCAAAATCACCTTATTATTTGAAGCATATAAGTATTCACCTTTGCCGGATTTGAATTTTAATCCTAATCTATTAGACAATTCATCAATTACCATATATCCAACATTATGTCTCGTCATAGAATATTTTCTTCCAGGATTACCCAATCCAACAATTGCTTTCAATTATTCTTTTCCCTTCTCTTCTTCAGTAGTTTCAGTAGTTTCATCAGTTTCAGTAGTTTCATCAGATTCTTCGCCTTCTTCAGGTATTTGAGTTTCTGTTTCAATCTTTGGTACCGTAACTGTTGCAAGAATGGCATTTAAATTTGATAAGATTTCTAAATCACCAAATTTCAAATCTTTAACAAAAAGTAAATCGCCAACATTTAAATTAGTAATATCTACATCTAATGACTTTGGAATTTCACCAGCTTTACATTTGATTTCGATATCACGCATTAATATTTCAAGAACTCCACCCTCTTTGATTCCAATAGCACTACCAATAAAGTTTAATTTAACATTAACATCAACTTTATCTGATAACAAAACACCTTGAAAATCTACATGAAGTATATCTTCAGAAACAGGATGAAATTGAATCTCTTTCACTAATGCTGTTTTGTTTTTTTTACCAATTTCTAAATTAATAATATGAACACCAGTTTTCATAATGTGCACAAATTCACGACTGTTTATTTGTAAATTAATATTATCTTCTTTTTTTGAATAATAATTTACAGGGATCAATCCTTCCCTTCTAAGCTTTTTGTTCGCTCTTTTGCTGATTTCTTTTCTCAACTCTGCTTTTAATTTGTCTTCTTTCATAAATTTATTTGCTCCTTTTCTTTAAAAAAATAATTTACTTATTGACTCGTTATTATATGTTCTATTTATTGCTTCTGCAAATATTTCAGCAACTGAAACAATCTTTAATTCTTTAATTTGTTTCTCTTTTGGCACATCGATAGTATCCGTAGTTATTATTGATGATATTTTTGAATTCCTAATTTTATCTATTGCATTTCCAGATAACACAGAATGTGTAAATAATGCATTAACTTCAACAGCGCCCATATCAATCAATTTTTCTGCAGCTGCACATAAAGTCCCTGCAGTATCAACCATATCATCTAAAAGTAAAGCAGATTTACCTTCCACATTTCCAATTAAATTCATAACCTCGGCTTTATTGTGTTCTGTTCTTCTTTTATCGATTATCGCCATTTTTTTATTCCAATATCTTGCGAAACTTCGTGCCATAGGAACACTTCCCATATCAGGGGCAACCACAATTGTATTTTCTTTCATTATTTCATTATTCTTGAAGTACTTTAAAAAAGTTGGTCTTGAATATAAATGATCAAATGGAACATCAACATATCCTTGAATTTGAGTTGAATGAAGATCCATTGAAATTATTCTTTCAGCCCCAGCCCTCACCATTAAATCCACAAATAATCTTGCAGAAATTGGCACTCGTGGTTGATCCTTTCTATCTTGTCTTGCATAACCATAATATGGAACGACTGCCGTAATTTTTCCTGCAGAAGCTCTTTTTGCTCCATCTAATAATAATAATAATTCCATATAATTTTCTGCAGGTGAATTTGTTGATTGAATAATATATATATCATCACCTCGGATACTTTCTTCATATTTACACCAAATTTCACCATCACTGAATCTTTTTAGAGTTAATTTTCCTAACTCAATACCTAAATGATCACAAATTTTTTTTGCCAACGGTAAATTAGAACTACCAGAAAATACTTTCAATTTCATATTGCTATTCTCTCTTTTTTTAAAATTCCTTATTGCTTAACTGTGTGTGCTTTGCTCAGGGAAAGGGAGTCGAACCCCTATCGCATGGACCAAAACCATGTGTCCTACCATTGAACGATCCCCGAGAATAATGTTTCTATTTATACCGGCCTTGAAACTACAATTCTACCAAATTCTCTCAAATTCTCTTTTGCACTTTCTGCTGATAATAAATTTTCAAATATCCCATACACAGTCGAGCCAGAACCCGACAAACTGGAAAAAACAGCACCATTATCAACTAATGCTTTTTTCATTAAACCAATTTGCGGATATGCCGGAATAATATTTTTTTCAAAATCATTTTCAAAAAACTGCCATTTAAAACCATTTCTTAAATAGCTTAATAAAATAGTGTTTTTTATTCCATCTGTCAAGGAAATATTTAACGAATTATAAGCAAAAGCCGTTGAAATATTAAATTTTGGTAAAATTAGTAAGATGAACCAATCTTTTTTAATAAATATTTGTTCTAATTCTTCACCTATTCCAGTTGCATAAGCTGTGTGACCATTAAGAAAAAATGGGACATCGGCTCCAATTTTCGTCGCATAATTTAACAATAAATTATTTTTCACACTATTATCTTCTTTAAAGTAATTAGATAAATACTTTAATACTGTCGCTGCATTTGCCGATCCACCACCAAGCCCTGCACCAATAGGGATATTTTTTTTTAATCTAAAATGTACTCCAAAATTCGTAGGTAATAATGGTTTAACTAAATTCGCAGTTTTTATGATAATATTGTTATTTGATTTTATTGATTCATCATTGCATTCAATTGTGAACTGTCCACTATTGTTTTTTTCTAAACTTATTTCATCATAAAAATCTATTTCTTGGAATATTGTTTCAATTAAATGATAACCATCTCTTCTCTTTCCAAGAATTCTTAACCCAATATTAATTTTGCTATTTGATTTTAAATTTTCGATTTTACGCACCATTTAATTTTTAATTGTTATTCCACCAAATAAAATGTTAGTATATAAAAACACCGTTGGTGCATTTTCTGAATTATGGTCTTTACCAATTCTTTTATCGCTAAACCCACCAAAAATTGGCATTCCTTTTTGAATTATATTCCAATTTGATGGAATTTTCAATTCAATTCCGCCGAATATTACCGTTAAATCAATCACAATTTTATTCTCTTTATTATTAGCACTTAACAAATCAATTTCCAATCCACCAAATACCGCAATTGCTTTTCCTGATTTGAGATTATTTGAATTAATTCTATTTTTTGAACCACTAAATATCGTAAAATAATCAAACTCTTCAGATTTATCAGCAATAATATTTCTTTGCTTATCTTTTGTAAATTTTGTTCTTTTAATTAATATATTCACCCCGATAATAATTAAAATTGCTGGCCAAAACAAATCAGATATATTAAAATTAAATTTATCTAAATAACCAAAATTATTCAATAAAAACAAAGAACCAATTAATATCATAATAATCGAAAATCCATTATCAGAGCCATCTGAAAATAATTTATTTATTCCAATAAATATTAATATCAACGGCCATAATTTTGATAAATTCAAATCAATTTGAATATTAGTAAAATTGTTTACCAATATTAACAATCCAATCACAATTAATAATATTGCAAAAAATACACTATTTATATTATTATGTTTTTTCATTTTTTCCTCCCTGTATTATTAAATTATTTTCTAACATTATTAAAACTCAAGTCCAATTCTTGCCCAAGATATTGGAGTATAATTATCATTGTTCAATATTGAAACACCATAACTAATTGGTCCAATTGGTGTTTTATACGATAAAAATATTTCAGCTCCAATTTGCTGAGCATCTAAAGATTTACTCGGATTGTTAATGTCAATATGATGTGTCTCTCTAACAAATAATTGTAATTTTATCCACAAATCGTCAAAGAAAAATTTGTTACATATACCAAATAATCCACTCCATATTTTATTAGCAAAAAAATCTTCACCTATTTTATACTGTAAATATTGTGGTTGATCTTGAACGATATATTCTAATAGAGGTGTGTCTCCAAGAATTTTACTATATCTTAAATTTCCATATACTCTCATATAATTAGTTAATTTATGACCAAACTCGCTATTAATATCAATTCCTAAAAAACTATCATCTTCAATAGATTTAATTTTTCCCAAATTGTTAATTCTTTGTCCAAATTGAGAATTTAATGTAATTTTGTATCCAATTATAGATGGTTGAATCTCACTTATGTTCATACCTGTATATGTAAGCCCAGCATAAGCATAAGCCTTATTATAATTATAACTATTCATATGTTGCGAAACATTATTCTTCGTGTCCGAATAACTACCACCAACTCCACACAAATGTAAATCAATTTTTCTATTCCAACCAAGAGAGCTCGATACTATAGCATCAATTCCATATTTTGTTTTAAAAACACTACTAACTCCAAAAACATTTCCATCGTATATGTATCGATGAAAAAATGGAGATAAGGATAATGAATATCTTATTTTTTTAATTGACCACTTATATGAATTTAGAAAATTAATCGATGATTTAATACCAGTATGATAATTCCCAAGGAATAGATAATTTTTGAAAACCATTGATGTATTTTTCATGAAATCACTAAATAGAGATGCATACATATTCATTCCAGCGTTACTATCGAAATAAAATCCTCCTCGCAATTCTATTTCTTTGTTTTCTTTTAAGTCAACTGTTACAATTAATTTGTCATCATTTGTATCATTTATAATATCATAATCCACACTACTAAAATATCTTGTTGAATATAATCTTTGTATGCCTAAATAAAATTCTTCATAATTAAATTTTTTGTTAATTCCCATCATTCCAATTATTTGTTCTCTTGTAAATCTCTCAGTTTTACTTATTTTTAATTTTATTTTTTTTGAATCTTTCAAATAATTTCTATATTCTTTTTGTTTTTTATGTAACAATTTTATATCAGCTTTTTCATCAATCATTTTTGAAAGTTTTTTGGCAAGTATTTTACCTTTTTCATACCCTCTTTTTATTGTTAAATCGCCTGTAGTAAAATCAAAAAGCGAAATATCAGAATTGTCAATTTGAATAAACTCATCCCAGCCAACGACAAAATTAGAATCACTTCTGGCAGATAATATATTACTTAATTGACTTGCTAATGATTCCACATCTTGAATTTCATCTGGTTTTGGAGGAACATCACCAACATTAACTGCTACAATAAAATTTGCTCCCATATTTTTTGCTTCTTCAATTGGTAAATTATTATATAATCCTCCATCTACCATTATTGTTGAATCCATTATTATCGGTTCAAATACAATCGGATAAGCCATTGATGTTCGCATAGACTTTGCTAATGACCCTTCAGAAAATACGACCGCTTTTTGATGTATAATATCAGCACCAATACATCTAAACGGAATAACGAGTGAATCAAATTTAGAATTTGCTCTGCAATTTCCCGGAATCGTCCAATATGAAATAAAATCATTTATACTCTGATCATCATACAATCCAAACGGTTTAATTATCTTTTTCTCCTTTCTATCAACAAAAAAATTTACTTGTTCCGGAAATGCAGCTACTCTATATTCAATTGGAATATTACTTTTCTTTACTTTATTAGAAAAAATATGATCTAATTC
>JAOZRH010000031.1:0-3626 GCA_029931905.1 Fidelibacterota bacterium | reverse complement strand
ATAACAATTTCTTCTAATTTTTTAATTGACATTCCTGAGGCATACAATCCGCCAACTAATGCTCCAGCACTTGTACCTGTTATACAATATATTGGTATTTTGTATTCTTCAAATGCCTTTATAACACCAATATGAGATATACCTTTTGCACCACCACCACTTAAAACTAACCCAATTTTTATATCTTGTGCATAAATATTATTTACTAAAACAATAGTTAAAATAATTTGTATCATCATTTTTTTCATATGCCAAAATATAAATAATATTTTTACAAAATAATAATATTTTGTAAACTTTCTTACCTCAAAAAAATAAAATACAAAACAATTTGCATACTTATACAATTTTATGTATATTAATACACAAAAGGGAGAAGATATGTCAAAATTTAAAAGACAACAATTAATAAAAAAAATAATCTCACAAAATACAGTATTAGATCAATTACAAATTGTTAAATTTTTAATAGCAAATGGTATCGACACAACTCAAGCAACAATTTCTCGTGATTTACAAGAATTGGGAATAATAAAAATTCCTTTAAAATCCGGTGAATATCAATATCAATTATTTTCAACAGAATCTGGTAATGTTCTGAAAAATAAATTGCAAATACTTTTTACAAATTTTGTTGATGAAGTAATTAGAGCAAAAAACCAAATAATTGTAAAAACCACTTCAGGAAATGCTAATGGTGTAGCAAGTTTTATTGACAGATTAAATATAAGTGGCATATTGGGAACAATCGCTGGTGATGACACTATTTTAATAATTTCCCAAGATGACAAACATGGTAAATTAATAGAAAAAAAACTAAATAATTTAATAAATAAATGAGGAAAAAATGAAAAAAGAGAAAATAATACTTGCTTATAGTGGAGGATTGGATACTTCAATAATTTTAAAATGGTTAACAAATCAAGGATTTGATGTTGTCTGTTATGTTGCAGATGTCGGTCAAAATGATGATTTTGAGGCAATAAAACAAAAAGCATTTGATACGGGAGCGTCAAAAGTATATGTAGAAGATTTAAAAAAAGAATTGATAGATGATTATATTTTTCCAGCTTTACGAGGAAATGCAATATACGAAAGTCGTTATCTTTTAGGAACTGCAATTGCTCGTCCAATAATTGCAAAACGACATATTGAAATTGCAAAAAAAGAAAAAACCAAATATGTTTCGCATGGTGCAACGGGAAAAGGTAATGACCAAGTGAGATTTGAATTTGGATTTTATGCACTTTATCCGGAAGTAAAAATCATTTCGCCTTGGAAAGATCCAAAATTTCTTTCAGAATTCAAAGGAAGAAGCGATATGATTAATTATGCAAAAAAATATAATATTCCAATAAAACAATCAATAAAAAAATCATATAGTGAAGATGAAAATATTATGCATATTAGTCATGAAGCAGGCGTACTCGAAGATCCAAATATTCGCCCCGATGAAAGTGTTTTTTCACTAACAACCTCCCCACAAAATGCTCCGGATAAAGAAACAATAATTGAAGTTGAGTTTAAAAATGGTTATCCAATAAAAATAACAAATAAAAACGATGGGACAGAGAAAACCGACTCATTAGAGTTGTTTACATATTTGAATAAAATTGCTGGTGAAAATGGAATTGGACGAATTGATATTGTTGAAAATAGATACATTGGTATAAAATCAAGAGGTATTTATGAAACTCCAGGAGCTACAATTTTACGAGAAGCTCATCTTGATCTTGAAGGAATCGCAATGGATAAGGAAGTTATGCATTTACGAGATATGTTAGTTCCAAAATTTTCTGAAATAATCTATAATGGATATTGGTTTTCACCAGAAATGGATTTTTTATTGAGTGCAATCGACAAAAGTCAAGAAATGATTGACGGAAAAGTTACACTTGCATTATATAAAGGAAATATTATACCAATTGGAAGAGAATCGAAAATATCTCTTTATGATGAGAAACTATCGAGTATGGAAATTGAAGGTGGTTTTGATGCAACAGATTCTAAAGGATTTATAAATATTAATGCAATTCGTCTAAAAGCACATAATTTAGTACTACGAAAAAATAAACCATTTAAATGGAGAGAGAAAAATAAAAAATGAAATTATGGCAAAAAGAAAATACACTGAATAAAGAAGTTGAAAAATTTACTGTTGGTGAAGATTACCTGTTAGATAAAAAGTTAGTTTATTATGATTGTCTCGCATCAATTGCACACGCCGAAATGTTGGGGAAAATTGGAATTTTAACAAGTGATGAAGTAAATAAATTAACAAATGAATTGCAAAATATCATTGAATTGGATAAAAAAGATGAATTTGTTATAAAAATCGAAGATGAGGATTGTCACACTGCAATTGAAAATTATTTGGTGAAACAATTAGGTGAAATTGGTAAAAAAATTCACACCGCTCGTTCACGAAATGATCAGGTTTTAACCGCTTTACGATTATATTATAAAGATGAATTAATAAATGTTTCTAATAATATTAATACTTTGAAATCATCGCTAAATAATTTAATAAAAAAATATGGGCACATCGCTTTTCCGGGTTATACACACACTCGCAAAGCGATGCCATCTTCTGTAAAACTTTGGTCAAATGCAATTATTGATTCGATGAAAGATAATGATTTGTTATTAAAATCAGTTCTAAAAATCATTGACCAATCACCACTTGGAACTGCCGCGGGATATGGTGTGCCATTAAAAATCGACAGAGATTATACAGCAAAAAAATTAGGATTTCTAAAAGTTCAAGAAAATCCAATTTATGCCCAAAACAGTCGAGTCAAATTTGATGCTTCAATTTTACACTCTCTTAATCAAATTATTTTTGATCTCAATAAAGCTTCGAGTGATTTAATTATATTCACAATGCCAAGTTTTGAATATTTTCAACTTGAGAAAGAATTCGTTACAGGCAGTTCAATTATGCCACAGAAACAAAACCCTGATGTATTAGAATTAATACGAGCAAATTATCATAAAATTCTCTCTTATGAATTCCAAATAAAATCGATGGGTGCAAATCTAATTTCTGGTTATCATCGCGATATTCAACTTTCAAAAAAAACGATGATGGATAGTTTTAAAATTATTAATGATTCGTTGCTTATTTTTAATTTGATTATTTCGACAATAAAAGTAAATGAAAAAAAATGTAAACAAGCGATGACTTCAGAATTATTTGCAACAGAAGATGCATATAAACTTGTTCAGCAAGGAATTCCATTTCGCGAAGCATATAAAATTATTGCAAAAAAATTGTGATTATTTTTTTGTATCCCTAATAATTTTGTAACACTATTTATTATTTAATTTATCCCTATTCCAATTTGTGGGATTATTAATAATGTAATTTTTTATTCGTTTATATTCTGCATAATTTCTGATTATATGGTCGTGATAATTAGGTTGAAAAAAATGATTGTTGCGATTGAATTTTGGAATATTCAATTTATTTTCATCAATATAATCATCAATTTTTGAATTAATTACCGATTTAAAACCACCAATAAATGATGAAATTGATTTCGGTTGGCGAAAAAAATCGGATTCGGTGGTTTGTTTGGTCGTTTGTTTGGTCGTTTGTTTGGTCGTTTGTTTGGTCGTTTGTT
>JAOZRH010000146.1 GCA_029931905.1 Fidelibacterota bacterium | reverse complement strand
AGGAAATATTTGTCAAATTATTTAGATAATCAATTTTTGTAATAATATATACCCTAATTTGCTCTTTTGGATTATTAGCTTTCTTTATTACTGTATTCAATCTGTTTTTCAATATTTGTGATTCTCTTTGAATTACCTCAGTAAATATATCTTCTTTACTAACAAAATAATGATAAAGTGTTGCCTTACCTATACGCGTTGCCTTTGCGATTTCATTCATTGTGGTTTTATCAAGTCCAAAACGAGAGAAAAACTTTTCTGCAACTGCTATAATCAGTTTTTTTTTGTCTTGATATTTTTGTTTTTTATAATATTCGACCATATTTGTTCTCCAGTCTAATTTTACCTATTTTCATATTCAATGTCAAGTAATTTTTTAATTCATTAATCTTGAGAAAAAAATCTCTCAGTTTAGCTTTTAAAACAATTTATAAAAAAAATGACACCATCTGGTTTCATATACTACATATTAAAACGCCATATATTTCAAATATTATTATAAAACCTAATAAAAAATTTAATGGTTTGAACTAAAAAGAATAAACAAAGTTAAAAAATCCAAAAATAAATTTGGTTTTTTTAATTTTTCATTATATATTTCGTGGCTATTTGATGATTTACATATGGCGAAGTAGCTCAGTTGGTTAGAGCACCGGAATCATAATCCGGGTGTCCGGGGTTCAAATCCCTGCTTCGCTACTATCACAACACGGAGAACGGATAATAGAAACCGAAGACCGAAAAAAATAAAATAAAAAACATCAAACAAAATTATATAGACAAAAATCCGTTAGGTGTTGTTATGTTCTGTCTTTCAAAAATAAAATATAATCTGAAGTAGATATTTATGATAACAAATTGGTACACATTAGAAAAATTAAGTTTATATTTAAATAAAATACTTTCACAAGAAGTAATTTCAGAAGCAATTACATTCAATAAAAATGAATTAATATTGCTTAATAAAAATCCTAATAATTCATCACTAAAGATTAATTTATTTAACCCATTCCAATTTATTTTACTTGATAAATTTCCAAAACCAAAAAAATATATCAATATATTTCCAAATCTAAAAAACAACACAATTAATTCTGTAAAAATTGATAAAAAAGATAGAAATATATGGTTTAATATGGAAAATGGTTCATCTATTGTTATAATTTTTCGTTCAAATTCTGGGAATGTTATATTTCTAAACGATTCTGAACATATCTCTTTCAAAAAAAACAAAGATCAATCTTTAGATAATTTAGTTTATTCTGACAATACACCAAAATTTGACAATATTGATGACAATTTCAGATTTAATAACTTTTGGAAAAATAATTACAATAAATATTATTCGGTTAATTCTAACAATTATAATGATTTACTTTATACTATCAAGAATTCAAATGGAAATATTGTCAATAATCGATTTGTTTTAAATAAAAATTCAGAAGATGAAAATTGTGATTTAGAGATATTTTATCATAATTATAAAAATTTTATCATAGGGAAATTAATAACAAATAATTTCGAAAAAGAATATGGAAAAATAAAAAATAAAATATCCGAATTATTACAAAATAGTAAAAAAAACTTATCACATTTAAATGATTTGAACAAAATTGACAAAAGAATTGAAAAATGTAGATTTTATGGAGATACTCTTTCAATATTTCAAACTAAAATTGATAATTCAATTAAAAAATTTGAAATTCCAGATATTTATCAAAATTCTCAATTTAATAACACAATAGAGCTAAAATCTAATTTAAATATTCACCAAAATATTAAATATTATTATGATAAAGCGAAAAAATTAGAGACACGAAAAGAAAAGAATATTTCAGAAAAATCCAATTTAGAAAATGAAATAAAAAAATATTCAAAAATATTCGAATATGTAGAAAACATAAATACTTATAAAGAATTAAAATTATGGAAAGAAAAGAACAAACATTTTCTACAAAAAATTCATAAAACAAAAAATAAACAAAAAGAAAATGTTAGAGTTCCGTACAAGGAATATATTACTAAATCAGGTTGGAAAATCTGGGTTGGAAAATCCGCAAGAGATAACGATAAAATGACTTTCGAACTGGCAAATAAGAATGATTTATGGCTACATTCCCAACATACAACTGGTTCACATGTAATAATTCGTAAAGACGGAAAAAAAGAAATTCCAATGAATGTTATTGAATATGCTGGAAAATTAGCAGCTCGATTTAGTGATGCAAAGCATTCAAATATGGTTCCTGTAATCTATACAATCAAAAAATATGTAACAAAAAGAAAAGGATTCACTGCTGGAAAAGTTACATTTCAATATGAAAAAAGTATTTTTGTTAATCCACTCGAATTATAATTATCTATATAATAGAAATAATTTCTCATACTTCCATTATCACTTCATCAAAACAAGTTTTTTACAATCATAATAGCTACCAGCTTTAATTTGATAAAAATAAATACCACTTGGCAAATCATTAGCATCAAATTTTATTGAATAATTATCAGCAATTTGATATTCTGAAACTAATGTTTCAATAAGTTGACCATTAATATTATATATTTTTAATGTAACAAATTCTTTTTGCGGAATTGCATAATTGATAGTAGTTATTGGATTAAATGGATTTGGATAATTTTGTAATAAAGAAAATACTTTTGGAATATTATCAGTTACACCTGAAGGAATTGCAATTGAAAAAGAAAATGTATCAGAAAGTACACTACGATTTGTTTTATCTCTTGTTCTTACCAACCAATAATATTTTTTATTATTCGGCAATTCTTTTTCATTATATTCAGTTTCATACAATTTTTTATTAATATGATATTTTCCATTTTCATCCCAACAAAATAAATAATAAGAAAGTTCGTCATTAGGATCAACATCAACGGATTCTGACCAATCAAATTCAACAAATCGTGTATCTATAATAACACTACTATCTAAAGGGAAAAGCGGTGTACATGCATTTGGATAATCGCTAAATTGATTAATAACAAGTAAATATTCATTACTCATTGTTTTTCCACCATACTTATCATTCGCTTCCACTTTCCACGAATATATTGAATTGTCAATAAGTGAATCCGTTAATTCAATTACGGTAGTATCGGTAATTCCAAAAGAGATATAATTATCCTCTTCCCTTTTTAATAACAAATTATATGTGATTGTATCATTAATATCCAAATCATGCGATTTTTCCCATTCGAATGTTGGTGTTAAGAATGTAAGAATGTCATTATTATTTGGAGATATTAATGAAAATTGTGAAGGTAAATCATTTTCTAAATTAACATTGAAATACCATATAGTTGAAGATAAAGTATCATTACCATTTGTAACGGCTAATACTTTCCAAAAATATTCTGTATTTTCTTTCAAACTATCCACATTACAATAATTTGTATCAACTGAAATTGGTGTTATTTGAGAGAAATCTGATGTTTCATCAATATAAACTAAATATTCTGAAATATCATTCCCCGCAGAATTCCAATTTAATAATACATTTGAGTTTTGAATTACTGTATCTTTTTTTGGAGATACTAAATCAAAATCTCCGATAATAGGCGATTCTACTGTAATAAAATTTATTGCAGTTGTGTCAAACGAATTATTACCATAACTAATTTTTAAAGATACTGTATAATTCCCTTCTTTTTTATAAATATGAGTTGGATTTTGTGCTGTGCTTGTATCACCATCTCCAAATTCCCAAAGCCATGATGCATATTGTGGTAAATATGTTGAATTTGCCGAAAATTTTGTTGTAAATGGTTCATTTCCATTTTTTTTATTTGCCGAAAATTCATAATTAATCTTTCGCGACTCCCATTTTACAGCATCAAAAACAATTTTCTCACCATCAATTCCTGTTTTATCTCCCAACTTCACATATGTACTACCATCATTGTTAAAATAATGTTCACCAAGCGATACCCAATAATTTCCATTTATACTTTGATCAATTATTACTGTGGAATCATAACATACTGAATGAATATTATATAAAACCTTTGTAGCCGGATTAGTAATTGCTGGAATATATACAAAAACTTCATTTAGCCCAGAATTTTCTAAATTGGGAGTCCATTTTGCATAACAAATATCTGCACTCGAATTTTCAGAATATGTCCACCAATAGTGATTATTATATCCACCTTTGACATCTCGCCAATAACTCATTTTTGCAGGAGAAGTCGTTTTTAAATAGAAACCAGTGTTAAAATGTAAATCATCAACTATTGTATCTGCTGGAGCTACGGGATTAAATGAAGTAGAAATACACCACGGTATTGACATTTCAGAAGTATTACCATCATTCAAGTGAATATGACCATGATTATATCCAGGCCAATCATAAATTGCACCTGCACCATCATAACTTGGATAACCCGGAGTATTTTTATTTCCATACGGATCATTAAATATCAAAGAATGTTTTCCTTCAATTTTTCCTATTGTAACTATCAAATGACCAGAACCTGTTAGCCACACACACATTGTATATGGTTTATTTTTATTAACTTCTGCAATTGTAGTATTCCAATTTACATTCCATTTTTGTGAGGCAGTCATTCCATGTTTTTCATAATATCCTTTCATTTTTGAATTTGGACTACCACCATTCCACATATAACCATATCCGCCATAATATCCTGAGGATTGTAAAGTAAAATTATTTCCATTAAACATATATTTTTCCATTACATAAGAACCCCAATAATTAGTATTTCCATAATAATTATTAACAATTTCCCATTTTGGTAAAATATTATAGTAAGCTAAAACCATAATGGCCGCAGTTGGAGCACATGAACTATATCCACCGCTCCCTGGAGTATCATAAACTTGATGAACATAAGGCAAATCAATTATTGAAGCATTATTTAAACTCTGTTTTTCAAAATATTTAATTTTGACATTATTCCCAGATTTAAATAAAGAAT
>JAOZRH010000145.1 GCA_029931905.1 Fidelibacterota bacterium | reverse complement strand
AACTTATTCGCCAATTTTAAGAAGAATGCTTAAAGAGCAAGTAACTGAAAATGTAGTATATGTTAGTGGAACATCGAAATTAGGAGTTTCAAGTTACCGTTGGTTTAAAAAAATAACAAGAAATACGACAACTGGAATTTATACATTATCAGATATAACTACCACACCATCAAATCGTCCTCATGTTGTAGGAGGTGATTGGTTAAATTATGATATTGGTGTTGTTATTGGGAAACAAAATGTAGAACCTTATTCTGCAAATATATTTAGAACAACAAATGGTGGCTCAAGTTGGATAAATATTAGTTCTAGTTTATCTATAAACGGACCTCAAGTGAGTTTCAGTGATAATGCAATTCAAATAATAAATGAAAATAGAATTGTTCTAGCCTATTATGAATATATAAATTCAACTTATGAAACCAGAATGTATTATTCTGAAAATAATGGGACATTATGGACAAGAGGAAATTTTTCTGTAGAGCCATTTGCATTAACAAGTTTAAATTTCGAACCTGCAGGACAGAATGGAATAATTTGTGGATATTCTCCAACAGATAGTTCTAAATTATTTTATTCTACAACAGATGGCGGTGCAAATTGGTCTCCATATATATTGCCTGAAGTATCAAATGGTATTACATTATATGCCAATCAAATAACTCCAGATGGCACAATTTGGATTGTTGGCAGTAATAATAGTATCTGGAAATCTGGAGAAAGGGAATCAAATATAGAAATAGAAACCAAATCGGAAATTCCATCAGAATTTACTCTCTCTCAAAATTATCCAAATCCTTTCAACCCAATAACAAACATTTCATATTCATTACCGACACACTCAAATGTAAAACTTACAATATATAATATTGCAGGACAGGTTGTAGATGTGTTAGTTGACAATGAACAATCATCTGGAAATCACATAATTCAGTGGAATGCTTCCGATGTTGTATCTGGTATATATTTATATCATATTCAAGCTGATGGATTCAACCAAGTAAAAAAATGTATTTTGTTAAAATAGTATAATTGCTAATTTAATTTATAAAAAATGTGTAATACTGAATATCTATTTCAGTATTACACATTTTTTTGATTGTATATAATTGTTCGTTTTAATCTGATAAAAATAAGTTCCCGAAGACAAAGATTCGGAGTTCCAATCCATTCTATAAGCTCCACTTTCGTGAATTCCAGTAAATAATTCTTGAACCTTTTTTCCATTGACATCAAAGATTGCAATTTCAACATATTCTCTGTTTGGTATTGAAAAAGTAAATGAAGTTGAAGCATTAAATGGGTTTGGAAAGTTTTGATTTAACATGTAATTAGTTGAGATATCAATTTTTTCATCAACATTACCGGGAGTTGGATTAAATTTATCCTTTGCCCACCAAATATCGGTTTTACCATTTTCTGTATGAGTCCAAATTATTGAAATAGAATCCGAAACTACAACTATCGATGGTTTTTCATCATATCCTGTAGAATTAGAAATATTTATTGTTGTATCGTTGAAAGAATACAATGTATTAATAAATATTTCTTGATTATTGCCTAAAGAATCTGAATCAAAAGCAGTGAAACATGGTGTATAACCATTGCCTTTTGTTGGAACAGCATAACAAAAATTAGTTGGATTGTAATAATTGTATATTTTATTATTTGAATAGTAATATTCTCCACATTCGTATGTTACAATTTTCCAAACACTATCAACAAACGATTCATAAGTAATATTACAACTGTATTTTGGATTCTTATTCTCGTTTACATTATTAGATATTTTGGTTATTCCCCATTTTGAATTCGAATATCTTGCTCGATAAATTTCAGTATAATTAACTCCCAACTTTTCATAAATAATTGAAGCATAGCGATTATAATCATCATAAAAAATATCTGGATTAGAACAATTATTGCTATCAATTAATATTGGATTTAAATATCCTTCACATTCAGAATTAAATGATTTTAACATCAAATTTCCATTTTTAATATATACAATACGATTATTACTCATAGAGGGATTAGCATTTTCAGATAACGAATCTACAACAACACTAACTTGATCAAGCGAATCGCCTTGATAATTTTTTTGCAATAATCGCCAATGATTCTCTATTTTGGAAAGCCATACAATTCTAATTCCTTGATCTAATATAGATATTTGTGGTTGAATATTTTGAATTGTATCACTATAAACAATAATATTCTCAGACATTTCATTTTCGATTTTTTTTAAATAAATTGTGTATAAACTATCATTTTGATTTTCCCAACAAATATGAGAAGCATTTGCATGATAACCGTATTTAAGTAAATCAAAATTCGTATTGTCTCCTGGAATTGTGATTAATTTTGATACTTGGAAATCCATTCCAAATACTTGAATTAATGAAAATAAAATAGTTATTACAATTAATAATAAATTCTTTTTCATAATTGGTTTCTCTTTTTTGTTCTTAAATAAAATATAAACATGATATTTTTATACCAAATTATTTTATAAAATTAATTAAATTCTATTGTTTGAAACTCTTCTGGTAAATGAAAATTTCGTTTTGATATTGGGAAAAAATAACCCCAATGTGGATGCGAAGATTCGTCTGCACATTTATAAAAATTACCTTTCCACTTATCATGTTTTTTTATTGTAAAATTTCTGGTGAATTTTGCAATAAGTGAAAAAGGAATGAAAAATTGTAAAAACCAAGTAGTATTTTCCTTAATTTCAGTGTCAATAGTTTTAGGAAGTGAATGATAAATTTTAACTTCTTCAACATTTTTTTTGGTGAAATATGAATACTCCTTTTTCCCATTTTCTTTAACTATAAAATTACAATGTAAATTTCCACCACAATTAAATTCGAAGTTAAAATATCCTTTACTATTTTTCGGCATCACAAAAAATTCAGCACAGCTATCCTTGTGAACAGCCCCCATAAATCCATTGTTTTTACAAATGATATATTTATCTTCTACACGAAAAATTCCGTGAATTCCGACATCATCATATAAAAGTTTCGCTTGGGTTTTGGGATGATGTTTACTACTTTTATCGTGAAAATGAGTTATCTCCAAAGTGTCTGCTTTTTTCCAACACTCTTGTTCCCAATTTCCTATTAGTTCGGGCACACAATCGACATGATTAATTACATATTTCATATAAACCTACATTTTTATTATAAAATTATCGGTTATCAGATACAGTAAAATATAATAAATTTTTCTAAACAAATCCTTACAAAATCTTTTTTCTTTTAAATGATTAAAAAAATTTGTACATTTTCAGCAGTTAAAAAAAATTAAAGAAAATAATATATGATACACATATCAAAAATAAAAACAATACATATACAGTATCATTTACAACAATTTAAAAAATATTGTATGATACATAATAAATACTGGTTAGTTTTTATTTTTTTACTTTTTTTCAATCTGATTCAAGCACAAGATATTGATGTATATACAAGAGTAAAAAATGATAATATAAAAATGCCAGAATTATATGAGAATACTCTTTTTGATGAATATCAAATTCTCTCAAAAGATATTAGAATGTTGGATATGGTTTATGGTGTAATTGTTCCAGGTTATATTCACTTCAAGGCAAAAGAAATGAAAACAGGTTATGGTCTTTTAGGACTAAGATCAATATCTTACATTGGTTTAGGTGCCGTTTATCTTAGTGCAAAAGCTAGAGGAGACAAAATAATTGATATTTTTAACTCTAATGCTCCAAAACACCAAATTGTTATTAACGAAAATTGGTCAATTAATACTAGTGATCTTATTGCTGGAACTGCAGTAGCTACAATTATTTCTACATATTTATTTGACTGGATACATGGGAAATATAAACTTGAAAAAAAACAAGAACTTATCCGCTATAAGTATAGCATAAAAATAAAGATAAATCAATTATCTCAAAAAGAGAATGCGAATATTCAAGATATTGGTTTGTCTCTAAATATTAAATTTTAATTATGAAGTTAAAAACAACCATATTATTACTCTTACTTTTCATTGCATCAAGTTTGTTTGCTCAATTTTCTTTACAAACCGAATATTTTTATTTAAAACTTATAAATGATCAACAAAATTATGCTCTAATAAGTGACAATATCAAAAATTCTGAACTAACGGTTAATAACATAACAGCTAATCTTGATACACCAAATAAATACTCTACATTATACCTAACAGAATTGGCTAATAGCCATCTATTTATAGAAAACAACTCATTAGCACTTTTTTATTATCTTTATCAAAGATGCTTGTTTCCAAATGATTCTATATCAACATATCAAAAAAAACCATTTGTTGAGTTGGTATATTCACTTAATTTAAATGATTCTGTTATATCATCATATTGGGATATTACTTCTAAAAAAAATATTCCAAAAAATACCAATGAACGAATTATACTCTTATTAAAATTAACCACTCAGCTTCATTTAGATGAATTATCAACACCTATTTATAAACTTGGTTTAAATCTGCGAAAAAATAATATTACTCCTCCAACATGGTATCAACATTGGGAATATTTAACAATGATTGGTTTTAAAGAAAAACAGAAAATGGAAATATTGAAAAAGGAAATTTCGGGCAAAAGAAAAATTCAGGTTTATAGCAAAGCAATTAATTATTATTTAAAAAATAATTCACCAAAACATGCTGAAGAATTAATTTCTCAGTATCGAAAAGAAGATCTGTCTATAATTAGAAAATTTGATGTAATGTTAAAACTAATAAGATTAAAGACCATTAAGATGCTAAAATAAAAAATCTTGTTGATGATTTTTTTAAAATAAGTTAATAAATAGTTAACTATCAAATGGAATTTACTAATTAATTCCTCTACTCTTCGCCTAAAACAACAATTCTCTATATTACTTTTTGTCAATAACTTTTTTTAATATTTTTTTGATATTTTTGTTATCAATAAACTCTATTT
>JAOZRH010000144.1 GCA_029931905.1 Fidelibacterota bacterium | reverse complement strand
TACTTTAAGGTCATTTTTCGTAATTTAATTTTTGCATTTCTTATTCGTTTAATTCGATAAATTCGATGCTTTATTTTATCATTTACATAAATATTTTCAAAACCAAACTAATTAATTGGTTTTATTTTTAAAATTTACTATTATTACACTATGTTAAAAAATTTAAAAATAAATAATTTTGTAATTCTAAAAGAATTAGAAATCAAATTCGAAAGAGGTTTAACACTTTTTACTGGTGAAACAGGAGCAGGGAAGTCAATAATTATTGATGCTCTTGGTTTGACATTAGGTGATAGAGCTGATACAACAATGATTGGAAATAACGGAAATATCGCCATTATAGAGGCCGAATTTAATATATCAGGGGCAAGTAAGGAATTTGTTGAAGTTCTCAATAGATATGATTTGCCGAGCGAATATGACAATATAATAATTAGACGGGAAGTTTTTAGTAGTGGCAAATCCAGAGCGTTTTTTAATGATGCACTATTACCAGTTTCTGCATTGAAAATTATTGGAAATAATTTAGTTGAAATTCACGGTCAACACGATAATCAAAGGATATTAAATCCAAAAAATCATTTAGAATATTTGGACAATTATTTACCAAACGATATAATAAAGGATAATTATTCAAAAATATACTCTGAATTTAATAGACAATTTGTTGATTATGAAAATTTACTTAAAAATAAACATTCATTTTTACAGGCTTTGGAGTTGAAAAATTTTCATTATAATGAATTAAAAAAAATTGATCCACAAAAAGATGAATTAGATGAATTGATTGATGAATTAAATATTTTGGAAAATTCACAAAAATTAGTAGAACTATCGAATGATATCGCGAATAATATTTATGAAAATGACGATTCGGTATTGTCAGATATTCACAATTTAAATAATAAATTAAAAGAGATAAATTCAATAGATAGTAAGCATGAAAGTTTATTGAGAGAGATGGAATCTGCGATAATTTCCATTACTGAAATTGGTCAAACAATGACATCATATAGAGATAATATTTTACACGATAATGAAAGATATAATTTGTTGCAAGATAGGGTTGGAAGTATTAATTTTATTATGCGAAAGTATGGAAGAAATTATGAGGATCTTTGTGAATATTATGAGTTATTAAAAGAGGAAATAAATGAAGGAACTGACTTTGATAATCGTCTTAAAAAGTCAAAAGAAAAATTAGAATTATTGAGAAATAAATTAGAAATAGTTGCAATTAAACTTCATAATCAACGGAAAAAATCTGCCGATAATTTTTCGAAAAATATAAAAAATAAATTAATTCAACTGGGAATGAAGGATAGTAATTTTAAAGTTGAGTTTTCAAATAAAATTGCTTCAAATAATAAATATATAAAATTTAATAATAAAAATGTTATTCCAAAAAACAATGGAATAGATGAAATTGAATTTCAGATAATAACCAATGTTGGGGAGAGTTACAAGCCATTAATTAAAGTTGCATCTGGTGGAGAAATATCTCGAATTATGTTAGCAATAAAATCAGTATTAGCTGGAGCAGATTCAATTGATACATTGATATTTGACGAAATTGATTCTGGTGTTTCTGGAAAAATTGGTAGAGTAGTTGGTGAACATATAGAAGAATTATCGAAGTTTCATCAGGTGCTTTGCATTACACATTTACCACAAATTGCATCACTTGGAGAGAACCATATTCATGTTGGTAAATCTGTTAAAAATAACAAAACAATAACAAGTGTAAAAACACTAAATCAACAGCAACGAGTTATGGAAATTGCATCATTATTAAGTGGTAAAAATATTACAGATATTACAATACAAAATGCAAAAGAATTGTTAAATAAATAGAGATAATTGAGAATAATAATGAAGCAAAATAAAATATTTAAACTGATTGGACAAGAGAAAATATATTCAAAATTAACGACATTTGTTGAAAGAGGAATGATTGCAACTGGTTATCTATTTGCAGGTCCACAGGGAAGTGGTAAAATTAGTATGGCATTAAATTTTGCAGGAATATTGAATTGTGAAAATAGACAAGAAAATTCAATGTGTGGAGTTTGTGATTCATGTAAAAAAATGAAAAATATTAATCATCCAAATGTTCAACTAATTTTTGCAACAGTTCGTGGAAAAAAACCATCATTTGATGATCCTTTGGCTGGATTATCAAGTGATGAATTTGAAGAATATCAAGAAATATTGGCAAATTTAAAGACAAATTCTTATTCAAGCTTAAAAATGCAAGGTGCAAAACAAATATTAATCAGCAATATACGAAAATTAAAAAAGGATTTACTGTATTCTAAAATAGAATATGGTTGGAGAGTGATAATAATAAATTTAGCCGAACAATTGGGAATAGAAGCATTTAATTCTATACTTAAAATACTTGAAGAACCTCCAGAAAAAACAGTTTTTATTTTAACTACTGAAAAATTGAGTATAATTCCTGCTACAATATTATCTCGTTGTCAAGTTGTGAAATTTAATGCAATAGCAGATGAGGAAATTAGAAAATATTTAGATACAAAAGATATTGAAGAATCAGCAAAAAACCGAATTTCTCGACTGTGTGATGGAAATATGCGAAAAGTAAATGAATTATTAAATAGGGATTTTTCTAAAGAAGATACAAAAGTATTGAATTTTTGGCGATTGATGATGGGATCAAAGATTGATAACAAACCAACAACAATGTTAGATGTTACAAAATTGATTAATGATTACAGTAGCTTGGCTAAAACTGATTATAATGAATATATCAATAAATTACAGTTAATTTTATTTTGGTTGAGAGATGCACAAATTATCGCTGTAAATGGTTCGGAAGATTTGCTTATTAATGTTCATTTGGTCAAGAAAATTCAAAAATTTGCTAGTTACTATAAAAAATTTCCATATTCAAAAATAATTGATTTAATTGAAGAAACAATTGAATATTCAAGTAAAAATGTGTACATTCCTTCATTATTGGGAAAATTGTTTTTTAATATTAGAGAACAATTGATAAATTCAAAATAAAAAAAAATAGTAAGGTATAAAAAATATGTTAAAACCAAACGAAATTCCAAAAATAGAACCTAATATAAGAGTTGGGATTATTCTACCAGAAGATAAACAGAAAAAAGTTTCGTTAACTATTCCGATAAAAAATAGTTATAAAATTGAGATTGATGAAAAATTGATTCAATTTGAAGATAATTTTGTTCAAGTCGAAATTGAAAATGGCAAATTAAATTGTAAAATTGGAAGTAAAAAAATAGACAATTGTGAATTAATTAAGTTTCAAAACCTTTCAAATGATGCATATCTTGTTGTAAATCCAGTTATTGCGGGAAGAGTTTTTCATTGGAAAAAAGAAATTGAAGTAAAATTACCAAAAAATGTTGAAATATCTATTTTTGATGGGAATATTTTATTGGTAAATGAATTGCCGATGGAAGATTATTTAATGTGTGTAGCGACTTCTGAAATGGGGGCGAAGTGTCCTACAGCACTTATTGAAGCACAAACTGTTGTTGCTCGTTCGTGGATGCTTGCAAATGTTGAAAAAAAACATGTTCAACTTGGATTTGATGTTTGTAATGACGATTGTTGTCAACGCTATCAAGGAATGAATAATTTGACAGAACATTCAAAAAAAGGGACAGAAAATACTCGTGGAAAGGTAATAATGTATGATGGTAAAATTTGTGATGCGAGATATTCAAAATCATGTGGTGGAATGATGGAAACATTTGAAAATTTATGGGAAAATACACCACTGCCATATATGCAAAATATTCCCGATATGCCTAAAGATATTGCTGAAAATCCAGATTTAACGATTGAAGAAAATGCAAAAAAATGGATAATGTCATCTCCAAAAGCATTTTGTAGTCCATATACAATTGATGAAAAAGAGTTAAAACAATATTTAGGTAATGTTGATGAAGAGGGAAAATATTTCCGTTGGAAAGAGGAAATATCTCAAAAAGAATTATGCAAAAATATAAATGAAAAATTGAATTTAAATGTTAAAAATGTTTTAAAAATTACACCAAAAAAGAGAGCTGGTTCGGGTAGATTATTAGAATTAGAAATTGAATATATTGATGAAAATAATAAAATTAATAAAGAAATAATTTATAAAGATTATAATGTTCGGTTAATTTTGCATCCAAAATTTATGTTTAGCTCTGCGATAGTAATTGACGAAAAGAAGGATAGTTATGGTAATATAGATAAATTTATTTTTCACGGAGCAGGATGGGGACACGGAGCAGGATTGTGTCAGATTGGTGCATTGGGAATGTCACTCAAAGGATATAAAACAGAGGAAATTTTAATACATTATTACCCTAATTCAGTTTATGAAAAAATTTATGAGTAGATTATAGAAATAACATTAACAGGAGGAGAATTTTATGAACAATGAGAAAAAAACTAACCAATCACCTTGGGCTTGGATACCTTCATTATATTTTGCTGAAGGTCTTCCTTATATCATTGTAATGTTTGTTGCAAGTGATTTGTTTAAGACGATGGGAATTCCGAATGCAAAACTTGCATTCTGGTCAAGTATATTATATTTACCTTGGGTTCTCAAACCCTTATGGAGTCCATTTATTGATAATAATTCAACGAAAAGAAATTGGATTGTTTGGATGCAAATATTACTTGGAATTGCTTTTATAGGAGTTTCAATGGTTTTACATTTACCGATGTGGTTTCAACTTACAATGTTTTTCTTATTTCTTATGGCATTTACATCTGCAACACATGACATTGCAGCAGATGGATTCTATATGTTAGCATTAGACGATCACAATCAAGCATTTTTTACTGGTATTCGTAGTACTTTTTATAGATTAGCAATGATAGCTGGAATGGGTGTATTAGTTATGATTACTGGAATAATTTTAGATAATACTGGTTTAGAAACAGTGGAATTACAAATTAAAGCGGTACCACAAAATGAAATTGTTGAATTTGTAAATTCTGAAAATATAATTGTAGTTGAAGAAGATGGAGAGACAAGAATAGTTGTTTATCCGTCAGATGTAAAAGTACCATTATATAATGAAACAGATGAAAATCC
>JAOZRH010000143.1 GCA_029931905.1 Fidelibacterota bacterium | reverse complement strand
ATTGCCATTAATAATTATGTTTTTTATAAGCAATTAAAAGATAAAATAAGTGCGATAGTTGAAATGAATTTCATTTATAATGATGACCTAAAAAATAGATTTTATAATTCAATAGTAATTCAACCAGCTATAATTTTTAAAACGACCGAACAATTATCATTCTCTTTTTCTTATGAAAACAATGAGTTTTTAATTATTGGAATTGAGTTTGGATTTTTTAAATAATTAGATAAATATATAGTATATTATTTTTCAACATTAGACAATTCTACAATTGTTCCCCACATATGAAAACTTGACAAATCATTTTTTTCAATATAATTGAATTTTATTTTTAGACTGTCAATTTTAAAACGATCTTCTAAATTTATTGGATCTAAATGTTTATTATCGTCTGTGATAATCCCATAGAAACCACCTTCGAAAGAAAGAAAAGTGACTGTTCCATGTGTTTTTTTATTATCAGAATTGTTTAGTAAATTACAACTTATAAACGATAACGATATAAGTATAATGATAAAAAGTATTGTTTTTTTCATCTATATTATTTCTTGCTAAGATTAGCTTTTATATTTAATTAATCTATCACTTTTCCATCAAAATAACTGATTAATTGTTTTTTGAATTTTTTATTAATGATTTTTCTAATTTGTTTTACAGCGTTTCTTTTTGCACCAGTATGATCTAATCCGCCTTCTCTACCTTTTTCAACGATTGTAATAAGGACATCATTTTCATTGTTTGTCATTTTTATATCTAAATCCCATCCAGCAAATTTCAAATTACCCCGTTGAAGATCAAGATTTTCAAAAGAAACCTTACCATCAATTTTCAAAACAGGATTGTCTGACAAATTAAAATTTAATTCACTAATTATTTCTTCAAGTAATACTTTCACTTTATTTTCAGAATCATTTTCAACTTGTACCGAAAAGTTAATCTTTTGTGCTAAATCAGAGGTTTTGTTTTTTATATCGTTGTGGTTATATCCCTTATTACTATCAAGAATTTTAAAATCACCAGGTGAAATTACTTGTAGTTGATCAAGTAATATTTTATTATTCAAACTCATAATTAATGCTGCATTCATATAAGAATACTTGGTAACAATATCTTCGTTTTTTTCACTTTTATCTATAAAGAACAAAACTTGTTCAGTTGTTGCGTTAATTTTTTCTGCATAGATTGATGCTGTTTCTGACCTATTTAGATATGCAATAACATGAATTCGAGCCGATTTATCTGTATAACTTTCGCCAAATTGAACATTTACAAGTGATTGATTGGATTGAATATTTACATTTTCAGTGCTTTCTGTGGCCAATTCCTCACTTACAAATTTTGTTCCTTTGCTTAAGCTTTTATATCGTTCTTTCATCGTATGATCGACTTTTATTTTTGATTCAAAAATACGCGAAATATTACCGACAGCAATGTTTTCCGCATCTTGTCTTGTATCACCAGCACCAATTGCTACTAAATATTGAGCATCTGGATATATTTTGTGTGGATTATCCATCCAAGCAGGTCTTTTACCATTTGATTGTTTTGCAATTGCTTGATTTGAAGAATTGCAACTAATAAACATCAAAGATATTAAAATGATTATAAAAACAATTAATATTTTTTTCATATTTATTCTCCTTATTTATAACTTTATTTTATTGTAAATAAAATGATTCAACTAAGTTTAGTTCAGATGCTTTTGCAAAAATTACACCTTGATCATCTGTATATAATAATTGATTGTTAATATCAAAATATTTAATTATAACATTGTGCATTCCGGGAGAAACCTCAATTTCACCAATCATTGCCTTTGATGGAAAAAACCTTGAAATTCTTAAATCTGCATTTTCTGTCATATCAACCGCCACATTTGTCGCTAATTTTGCAGCAAACGACAAATAAGGATTTGCAATTTGTTTGTCCATTTTATCTTTTGCTTGTTCGGCAGCTAAACCTTTTAAAATCGTTCTTGCAACTGATTTGATATATGTGATTGGCGCTTTAACTTTAAATGTAGTATGTGCAACATTTTCCATGTTTTCAATCATGTTCAATTCTTGGGCTTCAACACCATCAATTATGACACTTATTCTGCTGACATCCGATCCGGTTTTTACCATATATGGAAGTGAAAATTTGAAATGTTTACCCTCTTCGCAAGGCCAAGACATTGTTTCTGAGAATGCTATTGGCTCTGTTGATGTAATATTAACATATCCATCGAATGTCGTAATATAGTAAGTTGCAGCCTTTTTAATTGGAGATTTTCCAATAAAACTGAAAATATTAATTTTAGCATCGTCAGTAGTTTCTAAATATGAGTCTAATTGTGGCATATCGAAATTATAAATTTGCCCTTGAGAGTGCCACGCCTCTTTAATTTTGTCTAAATCCATTTGTGCATCGTCCCAATCGTTGTCTGATCTATACAAAAGCATACTTAGTAGTTTTCCAAGTGCATCGTTGTGAAATTTATTTTTTTCTGCTTTTATTTTAACATTCTCATCGTTTTCGCTTTCGTCTTCTTCGGTATCTTCTTTGTTCATTTTACTGGCAAGGACAGCTCCCATTTTATCGCCAAGATCTTTATATTTATCATCTAATTTATCAAGTTTTAAATTTATTCTGTTTATTTCAACAAAAGATGCATCTTTTTCATTTAAGTGAATATAGTTTAATGCTTTAAAAACATTTAGGTAAATATCTTCATAATCTTCACCTGAATAATCTAGCGCATTATCGTTTAGTAAAAGAGAGGTTGCAAGTTTTGAAACACTTTTGGTGAATAGATCTTCCATTGCAAATTCTGCTTTTGTTAATAAATCATTGCTTTTTTCGTATTGACCTGAATAATGATATAAAATTCCAAGATTCAAAAAATATAGCACTTTGTCTTTTTCTTTATATACTTTGTCTTTTGATGATTCAATTTGTGTAATAGCAGTTTGATAGTTGCCCAAATAAATATTTTTGTCAATTTCTTCATATTGACTAACATTTGTTTTTGTTGATGAACAGCCAATAATCATTATAACAATAATTAATTGGATGAAATATTTTTTAATAATGTTTAACATAGTAGTATTCCTTTTTTACGGTTAATAATAAGTAAAAGCAAAGGTTTAATCCCTTGCTTTTACTGTTTTTGGAATTAGTATTTTACCAATTAGCTTTTTTTTGTTTTACGAATTTTTTAATTTTTTTAGTTCCCATCCATACTTTTTCGTTACTTTCTAAATCAATTAATTCTAAATCTATTTGATAAAATTTAACTTTTTGATTGTCAACTGCATCAACATACATCGTGATACTTCCTTTAAGCATAAAATCAGCAGCTTTTTCGTTTGCTAATCTTTTTGCCGTTTCTTCAGATGCATGACTTTGTTGATCTAATCTTTCCGATCTAACTTCTTTTCTCTCTTGAGAACTAGCTACAAATTTAATTTTACCACTATTGATTAATTCTCTTTCCATATCTTTTATAAAACCGTTTGTTCTGATATGTTCAGTTGCATCTTTTAGACGAACTGTTCCAACAATTAATCTTGGTTTTTTACCATTTTCTGCAATAAAATCTTCTCTCCAAGATCTACTAATAACATCACTTATCATTCCTTCTGCAACTAACTTTGAATCTGTATCGTTCCATCTACCACTTAAATCTGTTTGAGTGTCTGCAGACATTCTTGTTACGGCTTTACTAGGACCACATCCCGAAAGAACAACCAATAAAGCACCAAGCACAACTAAGACAAATACTTTTGAAAATTTTTTCATTTCTTCTCCTTTTTTAAATTATTAACCATTTCTTAACTAAAATAAATCTTTTATTATGAAAATCCAAATATAATTTGTGAAAAGTCTTTAAGAATATCTATTTTATATTTTCATATTGTTTTAAATATTTTTTTGCAATTCCAGACCAAGAATAATGTTCATCAGCAATTTCACGCAATAATATTTTTTCAGAATTGGAATTTTGTTTTTTCAATTTTTATTCGTTTCAATAATTTTTCTTTTCTATCAAATATTTTTTTTGATAATTTAATATTATTAGATGTTTGTGTATGTGAAAAATATATTTTTTGCATCATTGCAAATGCGATCATACTTCCAGAATCTAAATTCAAGTCACTTTCATAATCTTCAAAATCTTCAGTATCGTAATCTTTTTCTATTGAAAATATTAAATTTCCATCACCAATTGAAACATGAAGTTTATTTGTATCTATTTCTTCTGTTCTATCATCAATAATTAATAATGTGTCATCTTTCAATTCCCATTTTATAGTATCTAAATCCCAACCAAAATTGCCAATTACATTTCCATTTTCCATAAAATCCATATAATCAACATCAATATCATATTTGAAAGATAACCCGTAATCTAATATTGTTGGTGTCTTTGCAGGAACATCTACATGTTGCAATGTTATTGAGCAATTAGCTAAAGTGACCTTATCGCTTTCATTTTCTCTGTTTGTAAGTATAATATCATTTGGAATTGTAAGTTTACTGTTTGTTGAATCCCAACTTGCAGAAGTAGACTCCCCTTCACTATAATAATCTCGAATATCAATAATCCAAGGGTCAACATATAAATAACGAAAATACTCATTTTCTCCATAATGATATGATAAACTGTGGTCAACGTAATTTAAATCTGTTTTATTAAACCGTAGATAATGTCCGCCATTATTAATCTCGCTAAAATATTTTAAAACATTATTCCATTTTCCTTTATGTAAAATAATCTCTCCTATTCCTTCATCGTAAATATTATTAGCTGTCTGATTAGAATTTGTTGTAATTTGTAAATAAACATCTAAATCATTCAAATACCAAATTCCATCTGTTAATTCCGATTCAGAAATTCCATTTTCGTCATTGCCATCATTAAACCAACAATTAGATAAAATTGCCATTGAGAATACCATAAAAACAATCAACGACTTTTTTATTTTGCCTCCCTGGCTTTCGCCTTTTGTTAAATTAACCATTCACCAATAAAATTATATTATTTATTCCAATTATCCAAATATAATTTTTGAAAAGTCTTTTAGAACATCTATTTTATATTTTCATATTGTTTTAAATATTTTTTTGCAATTCCAGACCAAG
>JAOZRH010000030.1:8859-18308 GCA_029931905.1 Fidelibacterota bacterium | reverse complement strand
TTTTTATCATACTTCTCTTTGAATTCAACAAATTGATTTTCACCATCATTTATGATAAATTCTAATTCGTTTTTATTCATATTATTGTCCTGTTACTATCATCTAATTACTCAAATTAATATAATTTTACTTTCCTTATTTCGGTATATTCACATCATTTTTTTCAGCAAATTCAATAGCTTCTTCATATCCAGCATCCACATGTCGAAATATTCCTGTAGCGGGATCATTGGTCAAAACTCTTTCCAATTGTTTCCGTTTTTCATCAGTTCCAGTTGCAACAATCACCAAACCAGCATGAGTAGAATTACCAATTCCAACTCCACCTCCATTATGAATTGAAACCCAATCGGCACCACTTGCAGTACTTGTAAGAGCATTTAAAAGTGGCCAATCAGCAATAGCATCGCTTCCATCTTTCATACTCTCTGTTTCACGATTTGGTGAAGCTACGGAACCACAATCGAGATGATCTCGTCCAATAACAATTGGTCCTTTCAATTCTCCACTTTTTACCATATCGTTCATCTTCACTGCAAATTTTGCTCTCGCTCCGTATCCAAGCCAACAAATTCTATTTGGTAAACCAATCTGTGGGACTTGTTCTCTTGCTAATTTTATCCATCTTGTAAGAATTTCATCATCAGGAAACATTTCTAAAATCACATCATCTAATTTGTCAATATCTGATGTTTCACCGGATAAAGCAGCCCAGCGAAAAGGTCCACGACCTTCACAAAATAATGGGCGAATATAGGCGGGAACAAATCCTGGATATAGAAAATCGCCTTTTTCGTCTCTGATTTCCATTCCGCCTTTTTCTGCTTGTCCTCGCAAATTATTGCCATAATCGAAGGTAATTGCTCCCTTTTTTTGCATATCAAGCATCGCTTTTGTATGTTTCAAAATCGCTTCAAGTGATAATTTTTTATATTTTTCTGGATCTGTTTCTTTCATTTTCTGCAATTCATCTAAATTTCCAATCGGTACATAATCAAGTAAATTATGAGCCGAAGTTTGGTCTGTTACAATATCAGGAATTATGTTTCTTTTAACGAATTCAGGGAATATTTCAGCAGTATTTCCAACTAATCCAATTGAAAGCGGTTCACCTTTTTTTACTGCATCTTTCATCAATTTAATTGCTTCATCAATATTGTCAGTCATTGTATTGCAATATCCTTCATCGACTTTTCGTTTTATTCTATCGGCATAAACTTCAACATCAATTACAACTCCGCCATTCATCGTTACAGACATTGGTTGAGCTCCACTCATTCCACCCATTCCACCAGTCAATACAAATTTCCCCTTTAATGAGCTTCCATAATGTTTTTCTGCCAAAGCTGCAAATGTTTGATAAGTTCCCTGTAAAATTCCTTGAGTCCCAATATAAATCCAGCTTCCTGCGGTCATTTGTCCATACATTGTCAAGCCCATTTCATCATATTTGTCAAAATTTTCCTGAGTGGACCAAGCAGGAACTATATTACTATTTGCAATTAAAACTCTCGGACTTTGTGGATGTGTTTTAACAATTCCAACAGGTTTGCCAGATTGTACAAGAAGTGTTTCATCACTTTCTAATGATTTTAACGCTTTCACAATTCTATTATATTCTCGCCAATTTCTAACGGCTCTACCAGAACCACCATAAATAATTAATTCATCAGGCAATAATGCAACTTCAGGATCCAAATTATTTTCCAACATTCTCAACGCGGCCTCTGCTTCCCAATTTTTCGCTCTTAATTTGCTCCCTCTGAATGCTTTTATTGGTTTATCTGGTTTTTCTTCCATATACATTGGTCTCATAATTTTCTCCTTATATCTTTCTTAAAGAATTTTTACTTTTTCTTCGACTTTTTCAACAATTTTTCCACCAACAACAAATTTATTTAATTTTTCAATATCTTTATATAAAATTCTATCCTCATCTAAATGTTTAATATTTTCTCTGATAAATTTATATGCCAAATTTACTCCAATTCCGGGTGAATATTTCTGAAAATCAATTCCTTGTGCTGCACACAACATTTCAATTGCAATTACATTTTGAACATTTTCGATTATTTTCAAACAGTGTCTCGCTCCAATTGGTCCCATACTTACATGGTCTTCCTGTCCAGCAGAAGTTGGAATAGAATCCACACTTGCAGGATGAGCTAACACTTTATTTTCAGAAACGAGCGATGCTGCAGTATATTGAGCAATCATCATACCAGAATCCAAACCACTTTTTTCGGTTAAAAATGGTGGCAGTTCTGACATATGAGGATTTACCATTCTGTCAATCGTTCTTTCGGAAATACTTGCAATTTCTGACATTGCAATTCCCATATAATCCATAGCAAATGCAATTGGTTCGCCATGAAAATTTCCCCCAGAAATCACTTCATCATCATCTGGGAAAATTAATGGGTTATCTGTGGCTGAATTTATTTCAACACTTATTGTATTTTTAACAAACTCAATTGTATCAATAATCGCTCCATAAACTTGTGGAATACATCGCAATGTATAAGCATCTTGAACTTTTTCACAACTCGTGTGTGATTCAATTATTTCGCTATTTTTTAATAATGCTCGCATATTTTTGGCACATTTCACTTGTCCTTTATGCGGTCTGGTAGCATGAATTTTTTCATCAAATGCTTTTGAGGTTCCTTTTAATGCTTCTAAACTCATTCCTGAAGCAATTTGTGCATTTTTAATTAGCATTTCGGAATCTGCAATAACTTTACAAGCAATTGATGACATTATTTGAGTTCCATTTATTAAAGCTAAACCCTCTTTTGGGCCTAACTCTATATGGCTAATATTTTTTTTATCTAATATTTCCTTCGAATCTACTCGTTCTCCATTTTGAATACATTCGCCTTCACCAATCAAAACTAATGCGAGATGTGATAATGGTGCCAAATCGCCACTTGCTCCAACTGATCCTTGTGAAGGAATATATGGATAAATTTTATTATTAAGTAATTCTAAAAGCAGTTGAATTAATTCTAATCTTACTCCAGAATATCCCTTTGCAAGTGCATTTGCTCTTAGTAAAATTACTCCTCTGACAATTTCTTCAGAAAATTTTTCGCCAACTCCAGTAGCATGACTTCTAATAATGTTTTTTTGCAAAGTTGATATTTCTGTTTTGCTTATCATTTTGTTTGCAAGTTCACCAACTCCAGTGTTAATTCCATAAATAACTCTATCTGTTTTTAGAATTTTTTTAACATATCTTTGTGATTTTTTAATTTTATCTATTGCATTAGAATCAATTTCTACTTTTTCGTAATTTTTTGTAACTTTAATTACATCGGCAATAGATAAAGAATTCCCATTAATTTTTATCATAATATTACTCTCCACAATTTTCTTTTATTTAAACTTTAAATAATCAGTGTAAAATACAAAATTATTCTTTTAATATCTATAATAAATTTCATATATAAATAAAAAAATCCTCAAAGAATTTAATCTTTGAGGATTTTAATTTAAATAATTATCTTATAAAAATTAGATATTTATTTTTATGCCAACATTAAAATAACGAGGAGTACCTAAGAATACTTCTGCATTCTGAGCAGCATGCACTTTAGCACCAAAACCATTATATTGACTATTGTCTGTTGCATCTTGAACAAATGTTTCATCTAACACATTGAAAACATGAGCAAACAATTGAGTTCTAAGACCAAACATCTTTGGTAATTTATAACTCATATGTAAATCAACTTTTGAATAACCAGGTGCCATCCAAACTTGTGCTCTATCAGCATTACTATCATCACCATCATATTCGCGACTATCTGGACTCCAATCAGCATAATTATCATCATAAATATTTAATAATGCTTGAATTCTTAGTCCAGTAATAGGAGTTAATGTAGCTCCAATAACATAAGCTGTTTGAGGCATATCTCCAATATATAACCCGTCAAGTGCATATGAATATGAAGTTGTTGTTATTCCAACAACTTGATCATTAGCATCAAGAGAATCTTGTTGATAATCACCATCAGCGTCACCAGTAAATTGCCAGTTACCAAAACTTAGAGATGCATCAAGACGAAGCATTTTAATTACTTGAGCAGATGCTTCGAGTTCAAAACCTTTATGATTTTGATTAACACCAGTCAAGAAAATAATATCTGTGTTTCCACTTGATCCTTGTCCCTGAGTAATAGATTTGGTTAAATTTCTGTCTTTCCAATCTGTGTTATAAACATTTGCTTTGATTGCAAATTTTCTTGTATTAAAATTTACACCTGCTTCTGTACTAATAAATTTTTCATTTGCAGGATCTGAAGCAACTGTTCCATCATTATAAATCACATTGTCCATAATTGGTGGTTTTTCAACAAATCCAAAGTTTCCAAATACAGCAAGATTGCTAAGTATGTTATACATAACTCCACCTTTTACTTGCATAGCAGTAATAGGATCTGATTTAATTAGTTCATCAGCTACTGTAAAATGATCTTGATAAGAATATTTAATTGATGAAATTCCACCCATTCCATAAGCTGATAAAGCGCCTGCAGTATAATTACCTTGTAAAAATCCACCAATCCAATCAACAGTAGTTTCATTATGATATGCAATGATATCGCCTAATTCCACTCTTTTTCCACTTGAAAAATTATCATCTGCATAATCCATATAATAATCACCACCTAACAAATCACGAACTTCACGAGCATGTTCAATGCTTGCTGTTCTCCAATCAATACCAACTTGTAGTTTTAATGCATCTGATAAATCATAATTCAATTTAGAAATTAATCCAATAGTTGACTGACGATTAATACTATTTCTTAAGATACCAACTGATTGATTGTTTCCATCACCATGTGTACGAGCAAGAGCAGTTTTGTCAACATAAACAGTATCTTGATCACCTGAATTATAATCAACTAATGTATTCCAATCACGAACCCAAGGGCTATCTCCATAATAATATTTATAATTGTCATCACCAAGATTGCCATTAGCATCTAATGTAGGAATTTTTCCATAAGTACCAGTTCCACCACCAGATCCTCCAGACCAGTAAAGTACTGAAGTTAATCTCATTTGTTCATTAATATTTAAATAATGATTCAAATTAACTAATGGTTTGTGAAAGAAATTTTCTCTTTCATTTAAAAAGTTTGCATCGTGTCTTTCTGTTGTACGCTCACCATACATATTCCAATATTGTTTACCTTTATAATCAGAAGTAATAGGAGACCAATTTTGATTGAATAAACGACCAGCCTCATCGCCTGTTGCATCTACGGTAAATTTATCAACATATTCGTCCCAATCACTTGTACCGTCAGCATCAGAATCTGCACTTTCCATAGCAGATTTATCAACAACTTCAGCTGCATAATCCTTATCATATGCCATTAAGTTTTGTTTGTACAAATTTTGACCATGTCTCTGTGGAGCACCAATCGCATAAAGTTCAAAACGATTATTTGAATTAAGTGCATAAGATGCACCCAAATAATATGCCCAAGAATCTGTCCAAGTTTTATCAATAATTCCTTCACCAACTTTACGAACTACACTTCCACTAACAGCAAATTTGTCTGCAATAGTGCCTGAATTAAAACTTGCGGTTGTTTTCAAAAAAGACCCAGAGCCTGCTTCTTGTTTAAAAGATCCACCTCTTTTTAATGCAGTTGGATCTGTAATAATATTCATTGTACCACCAATTGAAGGAGTTGCTAAATTAACAGCAGAAAGTCCTCTTTGCATCTGAATTGAAGATGTTGCATCTCCAACACCATCCCAATTTGACCAATAAACCCATCCGTTCTCCATATCGTTTTGAGGAACACCATTAATCATAACTGCAACATTTCTTTGATTAAAACCACGAACATTAATTCTTGCATCTCCAGCACCACCACCCTGTTGTGTTGAATAAACACTTGGAGTTGTATTTAATACCATTGGAATATCTTGTGATCCTAATCTCACTTCCATTTCTTCTTTTTTCACATTAGTATATGCAACTGGTGTAGTTTTGTCAGCTCTTGAAGCCAATACTTCTAAAGCATCCATTTCTAAAGCTGTTTTTTCTAATTTAAAACTAACCTTAACTTCTCTACCAGCTACAACATTAATTTCTTTCTTGGCTGTTGTATAACCGATATATTTTGCCAATATCACATACTTACCTTCTGGTACATCTGTAATCGAAAAATACCCATCACTATCTGTAATAGATCCAATTGATGTTCCATCCAAAATCACATTCGTTGCTGGAATTGCTTCGTTTGAGTTCTTTTCAGTAACTTTTCCGCTAACTTTTCCGTTAGCAGCAAAAATCAAACTTGGTAAAAGCACTGCAACCATAATACAAAGAAATAATTTCTTCATACCAAATCTCCTTTTTTTGTTAAAAATTTAAATAAACATTCATTTCTACAAATAAATTTGTTATTCCATAAACCTCCTCTATAATTAAAGTGTTTTTCTGGCTTTGTTTGAATATTTCGTTCGATCAAAATATCTCCCTTTAAAAACAGCAGTAATATAATTCTATTTTTATCAATAAACAAATTTTATAATATTTTTTTTTCCTTGTGATAAAAGGAATAATAATATTATATTCTACAACTTAAAAAAGGAAGTTTATACTTATATGAGAAATATTTCATTTATAAAAATTCAAATAACTTTTATAATTATTTGTTTTTTACATTCATTTATTTTAGCTGATGAACGATTACCATTTGAATTAAATAAAACAAATGCTGATGGTGATTATACACATTATACTACTGTTGGTCAAATGGGAATGACAATTACTAATTTTGGTATTCTTGGAGAAGGATATAATAATCCTGACCAACCAAGCTGTATGTATAAACAATATCCAGATAATATTAAAGAGCAAATTGAACATTTTTCTTATGCTGGATTATGGGTTGGTGGTAAAGTAAACGGAACACCTCGTGTTTCCACTGGAATAGTCGATGGAGTATTTCCAGGTGCATCTAGTGGATTTGAATTTATTTACAATCAAGATTCAATAAAAGTTCAATCATCAATAACAACCGATCCACAATATTCTCCAACAGCTACTTCACATCAAGATTTTATCACATCATTTAGAGATTATAATCACACCGCGGAAGATCATATTCCACTTGGAGTAGATGTTTATCTAGAAAGTTATGCATGGAACTATAGTTTTGCTAATGCTTTTGTTATTTTAAACTACAATATTGTGAACAATAGTAAGTATCTTGTACCTAATGGTTATGATATTGACAATCTTTATGTAGGATTTTGGGTTGATGCATCAGTTGGAAATATGAATTATACAAATAGATATGAACCAGGTGGTGGTTGGTCGTGGTATGATAATTTGAATGGGTTTGATGAAACAATTTATGATCCAATGCCTAATGATGAATATCCCGGATATCAAAGAGATATCGCTTATCAATATGATGTTGATGGTGATAATGGATATGCAGAAAGTTATATTGGATTCAGATGTATTGGTGCAGATCCAGTTCCACGAGATTATTGGGACGCATACTATTATCAATGGACTTGGCAAACAAGTAGTAATGATGAATATCCAAAATATATTATGCCTGTAAATGATGCAGAAAGATATCATAGAATGACTCATTCAGTTGAAAAAGGAACAGGTGATAATTTTAATGCTGAAGGTTATCCAAATATTGAAAATAGTTGGATGTATTTATTAAGTGCAGGACCTTTTGGAAGTGAACATAGTTCAGCAGATTCTACAAATTGGGTATTGAAACCGGGTGATACAGTTAATGTTGTATTTGCTGTTACAGCTGGTCCTTGGGCAAATGGTGAAATTGAAGATAATGAAACTCGTAGAGAATTACTTTATGCAAATAGCGATTGGGCACAAAAAGCATATAATGGAGAAGATAATAATGGTAATGGCCAATTAGATCCAGGTGAAGATCAAGATAATGATGGAATAATTGACAGATATATTTTACCAGCTCCTCCTCCATCTCCTTCATTATATATAGAGGCAGAAAAAGGTAAAATTAATTTATATTGGGATAATGTTCCAGAATTATCAAAAGATCCAATTAGTAGAAAAGAAGATTTTGAAGGATATAGAATATATGCTCGTAAAAAAACATCAACAACGGAAAGTGAGTGGACACGGCTAGCACAGTTCGATATAAAAAATGATTATGGTTATAATACGGGATTTGATTACATTAGAATTAGAGATGAACAAGGCAACCCATATTTTAAAATTGTAAATAGCGATACTTTTTACTATAAATTTGAGAATACTGCCATTTTAAGTGGATGGCCTGAAAAAAATACATTCGCAATTACCTCTTACGATTTCGGTGATCCAAATACTGGATTAGAATCATTAGAAAGTAGTATTTTAGAGAATAAAACATTTGTTATTGGTGGTAAACAACCAAACAATGATTTTGAATTTAAAGTTGGCGTGTACCCAAATCCATACCGTACTTCTGCTGAATGGGATGGCCCTGGAGGCGTTAGAGACAGAATGATTTGGTTTACAGGATTGCCGAGTAAGTCAGTTGTTAGAATATATACACTTGCTGGTGAATTAGTTAAAAAAATTGAACATAATTCAGAAACTTATGATGGAAGTGATATACAAAGATTGGAAGAGATTTCACAACAAAATGTTGTTTTTTCTGGTGGTGAACACGCTTGGGATTTGATTACAGACGATGACCAAGCAATTGCTACTGGACTATATTTATATTCTGTTAAGGATTCTGATACAGGGAAATTAAAAACTGGAAAGTTCTTAATAATAAAATAATAAAAAAAGGAGAATAAAATGAAAGGAATCAAATTTGTAATTACTGGTATGTTGTTAATTGTTTTATTGACAAGTATTATGTTTGCAGATGTTACTATTGCAGAAATCCAAGATACAACTGGTGGAACTGGCAATGGCAACTCAAAACTAAATGCACAAATCGTTACATTTTCAGGAACTGTCTCAGCTGAAGGTTGGGCATATGACGGAGAATATTATTTTGTTCAAGACGGTACTGGACCTTGGTCTGGTGTAATGGTTTATGATGCTGATAGAGAAAATTCTTACGGAGATAGTGTTACTATTACCGGAGAAGTTGCAGAAAGTTATGGAAAAACTAGAATAGAAAGTGTTTCTAGTTATACATTAATTTCTGAAGGACATGAAGTAGAAGCTACTGTTGTTACTTCTGGTGAAATCGGAACAGGTGGAGCAAATGCCGAAGCTTATGAAGGTGTTTTAGTAAGAGTAGAAAATGTTAATATTACAAATGGTGATGCAGGATATGGACAGTGGGAAGTTGATGATGGAAGTGGAGTTGTAATGATTGATGATGAAGCTGATTATTATTTTGATGCATCAGAATATGATAATTGTTTATCAGTTACTGGTCCATTGGATTATTCTTATAGTG
>JAOZRH010000030.1:0-8759 GCA_029931905.1 Fidelibacterota bacterium | reverse complement strand
ACAGGGCCATCAAATATGACTGAATTCTTTTTAACTGGTGCAATAAATATTCTTAACTATGGTCAAACATTGCCAGAACCAGATTTAATAACGACAGGCGATTTACGACTTCCAAAAACAGCTGAACAATATGGAACTGGCTTTGTAAAAATTAAAAATGCATATGTAACACAAGGTGAAACTACTTATGAAGTTATGCATATTGATGATGGTTCGGGTGAAATAGGAATAGATGACGATTCAGATGATATGGAAGGTTATGTTGCTCCTCCTGTTGGAACACTAATCGATTCAATTACCGGTTGGGTTTACCATCATTATGGTAGTTATGCTGATTCTACAACATATAAACTTGAACCATTGAACGAAAATGATATTGTTGTTGGTCAAGGAGCACCAAGATTATCAGAAAATACTGCTACACCAATTCCTCCCAAAAGTAGTGAAACAGTAGATGTATCAATCAAAATTGAAACAATGCGAACAGTTACAGATGCAAAAGTATATTACAGAGTTAATGAGGGAGCATATTCTAATATTACATTAACAGAAGGTGCTAACAATGTATGGTCTGGAACTATTCCAGCACAATCAAATGCTGATTTTGTTGACTATTTTTATTCTGCAACAGATGATTCTGGTGATGTATCAACATCTCCTGAAGACACTAGTTTGAGTAATTATAGTTATCTTGTATTAGATGGTGATCCTACAATTCATGATATTCAATATACACCTTGGTCAGCTGGTAATAGTCCATTAGATGGTGCAAGTGTACATTTTAGTGGAACAGTAACTGCTAATTCAATGCCATTAATTTCAGAATGGGATGGAACAATGGGAATATTACCTATACAATCAGGAAGTGGAATATGGAATAGTATTTTTGTTCTTGATAATGCATATAATCTTGCTGGAATGTATGATGAAGGTGAAACTGTTGAAGTTTGGGGAACCGTAATGGAAAATTACGACAACTACTATAAATGGACTTATAACACATATGTAAAACTTGACAGTATGAAGTCAACGGGAACAGGAACTGCTGTGGTAACGGAAGTTACTCTTGCTGAACTTTCTGCAAATCCTGAAGCATACGAAGGTGTTTTGATTAATATTGCAGAAACGGTTACAGTATCAAGCATCAATTCATATGATATGACTATCTCAGATGGAACTAACACATATTTATTAGATGATGATATGGTTCCAGATAGTTTATTTTCTATTTCAAGTGGTACTAATGCAATAATAAATGGAGATACTATTTTAGTAGGTAATACACTTAGGGATATTACAGGAATTAGCATCTATTCATTTGCAAGCCACAAAATTGAAATTAGAAATACATCTGATATTGGAAAAGTTCATACTGATGTAAATTATGTTCAAACATTACCTACTAATTACACACTTCATCAAAACTACCCTAACCCATTCAACCCATCAACAAACATCTCTTTTGATTTACCTGAATTATCTGATGTAACCGTTATAGTTTATAATGTTAGAGGTCAATTAGTTAAAGTATTGTCAAGCAATAAACAATACAATGCTGGAAGTCACTCAATACATTGGAATGGAATGGATAAATATGGAAAGAAAATATCAACTGGTGTTTATCTTTGTAGAATCATTGCAAATGATTTTATAGATGTAAAGAAAATGGTATATTTAAAATAATAAAAAATAAATAGCGGTGATCGTAAATTCTTTCACCGCTATTTTAAACAATAACCTTTTTTCAAATTAGAATGATAAAAAAAATGAAATTAAATAAAAATATATCTTTGGTAATATTATTATTACTCTCACTATTATTTTGGAAATGTGATGATCCCTTTGATCAAAATATTCCAAAATCAAAAGCATATAATTTACCACCAAAAACATACATTTCTTTATTCATTATTCCAGATACTGTTTTAGTTCCGGGTGATGAATGGATAAATGAAAACGATACTATAGCTGTTACTGACACAATGATAATGGGATTAGATACAACAGTTTCAAAACAAATAATATATTGGTGGGGTGATGATCCAGATGGAAACATAATTGGATATAATTTAAAATGGTCTCAAGAAGACACAACAATTTTTACAACAAGTGAAAAAGATACATTTTATTTACCAATTCGTTCAAACTTTGATATTTTTACACTAACTGTTCAGGCAATGGATGATGATAGCTTACTTGATCCATCTCCTGCTCGAATTAGTTTTCCAGTAAAAAACTCGCGTCCAATCATCGAATGGAAATTGAATTCCTTACCAACGGCAGGTGGAAATCCAAATTGCACTCATCAATCCTTTCCACATCACTCATTTTTCTGGGATGTTGAAGATATTGACGGATTAGAAACTATTACAAAAATATTATATACACTTGATGATACAACAAATTGGCAAGAATTACCTGGTGATCAAAATGAATTATTATTAGAAAATATTTCAACTGGAACTCATAGATTTTTTGTAAAAGCAGTTGATATTGCTGGAGCAGAAAGTAATATGCTATCCTTTCCCGATTCTACAGATAATGATTATCCAAATGCTTGGAATGTTGTTGAACCAAAAGGTAATATTTTATTAGTAAATGATTATGTTGGTGATCAAATTGACTATGAAATTCAGACTATTTACGAAGATGTACTTAAAGGAATTGTTGGAGATGATGGTTATTCTGTGTGGGAAATCGGAGCAGATAATACTCCTATGGTTAATCCACAAAATTCACTCCCCTACTCTACTACTGATATCAAAAAGAATTTCTCATATTTTGGTAAAGTATTTTGGTTTTCATATTTACGAAGACCACATATCACAGATGCAGCATTAGCCTTTACACAATTTGTTTCTGATGGTGGAATTTTATTTATATCAAACGGAAATGAAATATTACCCGATACAACTTGGACTTTTACCGAAATAGATTCTACATTTAAATTGAATCCAGGTGGGAGATTATATCCAAATACAGATATTTATGCAACATTTGAAGATTCTACCGAAAATGTACAATTGAAATTGAACACAAGTCAATTAATAGGGAATCGTGTATCAGCAATAATTCCTGGTGCAAATTCAGAAATTCGATACATCATGGAAGATGCCGATACAAGTAGTACAAATTTACCTTACGATGGTCATCCAACTATTATGATAGAGACAGATATAAATGATGGAAAAATGTATTATATGTCAATTCCTCTTCATTTTTGTCGTGGAAATAATAATTTAGATTTGCTATTTAAAAAAATATTTGAAATTGAATAATATGAAAAATAAAAAAATGAAAAACAATACCAAACAAATACAAAATTTCAGAAAAATATTTCTTGTAATATTTCTATTGATTTTTTTAAACTCCATTGCCTTTTCCTCTGATGCACTTATTCGTGGAACTGTTACTGATAGCAAAACAAATGAACCACTTGGTGGTGTAAATATTATGTTAAAAGGAACATATTATGGTGGAGCTACCGATTTAAATGGTGAATTTATTATTGATGGAATTTCATCAGGAAACTATGACATATCTGTTAGAATGATTGGCTACACAGAAAAAGTATATAGTGGAATTAAATTAAAATCTGGTGAAAGGAAAAAATTTGATATACATCTTGAACCAACAGTATTGGCTCTTGGACAAGAAATTACAGTTGTTGGTGAAAAACCTATTATTGATGCAGAATCAACAAGTTCATCAATTAAAATTAGTTCAAAAGATTTAAAAAATAAAATGGTGGAAAGTGTAACTGATGTCGTTGCACAACAAGTTGGAGTTACAAAATCAAACAATGAAATTCATATTCGTGGTGGAAGAGTTGATGAAGGACAATTTATCGTAGATGGATTATCTATTAAAGATCCATTAACTGGTTCAACTTCTAATTTGTATGTTAATTCAAATGCTATTGAAGAATTGGAATTTATCACTGGTGGATTTAATGCAGAATATGGACAAGCAATGTCTGGAATTATCGATGTAAAATTAAAATCAGGAACCGATAAATTAGAAGCATCGGCAAGATATAAAACAGATAAATTATTTGGTAATAATTTTAATACCGATAATTTAGAATTCACACTTGGTGCACCAATTATTCGTAAATCAAGTAATAGCAAATTAGGACAAATAAGCTTTTTTACAAGTGGTTATGTTTATTTTACAGATACTTATTTACCCGTTGGTAGTGAGCTTTCGCCCTACCGTGATTGGATGAATATTTTCACAAAACGAGCTGATAACGATTTTTCGTATATGGCAAAATTGAATTGGAATATTACTGCAAAACAAAAATTCGCTATTTCATATAATCACTCAGCTAATGTTGATCAAGGATATTTTGATTACTGGCAACATAGCAGTGGATATCCTTATGCATATCAAAATATTTTAAATAATTATTTTACTACAACCCACGAAAGTCAAGTTGTAAACATTATTTGGACTCACACAATCAATCAACGATTTTTTTATAATTTAAATTTTGGATATTTCTATACTGGAGTTCACAGATCAGTTCAAAATAAACACTGGACTGAATATGATGAAACACTTGATTTAGCACCAACAGAATATTCTGCATTAGATGAATCAGGTAGAATAAGAGTTTATTCAGGAGACAAATTCTGGGATTATGGAGATGCACCATATTGGTATGATTATTACAGTAAAAACTACTCAACTGAAGGTGATTTTACATATTTACCAAATACTCGTCATACAGTAAAAACAGGATTTACACATCGTTACACCGTTTTACAAATGATGGATATTTATAAACCTTGGTTAGGAAACTCAGGATTTGGTGAAAGTTATGATTTTTATAAAGTACATCCAAGCGATGGATCATTTTATTTACAAGATAAAATAACATTTGAAGGTATGATTGTAAATATTGGTGCAAGATATGACTATTGGTTTATAGGCAAATATGCAACCGATGCAATAAATAATCCAGAAGTATTAACTATTACTGAAGCTGGTAGAGAAAAATATATTGATGAAACTTTTGAAATATTCGGAGCAAAAGGTAAAGGTCATTTAAGTCCAAGAATTGGAATTAGTCATCCTGTTACTGATAACGATGTTTTATATTTTAATTATGGACATTTTTCTCAACTTCCTACCTATCAATATGTTTATGCAAAATTGAATACAGTTTCGGAAGCAACATATCAACTTATTGGAAATCCGAACTTAAATCCAAAAACAACTGTTTCATATGAATTAGGAATTAAACATAAATTTTCAGCATCACAGGCGTTGGAATTTAAAGCATATTATAAAGATATGTTCGACTATGAGACATCACAATCAATCACAACATATAATCCATTAATTGGACGATATTCTCTAATGATGTATATTAATATGGATTATGCAAGATCTCGTGGAATAGAAATAATTTATAGAAAACTATACGGTAAATATTTTTCAGGTGATATTACATATTCTTATTCGATTGGAACTGGAAAAAGCTCAACACCAAACGACAATTTATTGGTCGAAGCAGGTAAATTAAGTGCAAAACCGATAACAGAAAATTATTTAAGTTGGGACAATCCACATAATTTTGCAACCAATTTAAGATTCTATATGGATCAAAAAACTCAACCAAGATTGTTCGGAATACCAATACCAAATCATTGGCAAGTTAGTGCAAGAATTGTTTATGGATCAGGAAAAAGATATACTGAAAGTGTAGCAACAGATACAATAACAGAAGCAGATGGTAGTCAATATTATATCGGTTATTCAAGGTCTGATGAACCTTATTCAGAAATTTCTGATTCATATTTCAAAACTGATGTAAAAATAACAAAAAGATACAAAATAAGTGGTTGGAATTTTAGTGTGTTTCTTGATATGAGAAATATATTTAATTTTGAATCACCAAGAAGAATTAATCCATTCACAGGCGATGGTTATAATCCGGGCGAAATTATTAAATATAGTTATGCTAATGGAATAAATCCAAATTACGATCCATCAAGATTCTATAGTCCACGAAATATTATTTTGGGGATTTCAATAAGGTTATGAAATTTATGAAACTAAATAATTTAAAAAAATCAATAATATATCTGTTCATTATTCTGTTACTATTTCCGTTTTCTCTAAATGCAGAAATGGGTGATGAAAGAGTTGGAACTTCAATATTTACATTTTTGAAAATAAATCCAAGTGCAAGATCTACAAGTTTAGGTTATGCTTCTGCCACCTTATATGGAAATGCTTCAATAATAAATGATAATCCGGCTGGAATAATTCAACTAAATAAAAAGGCAATTTCATTTTCACATCTTGATTATTTTGCTGACATTGATTATGATTATACTGCCATTGCATTCCCTATCAATTCAAATCTTGCAATTGGAATAGATGCTGGAATACTTCATATGAATCCAATGGAAATTACTGACGAATACAATCCTTATGGTACTGGTGAATATTTCACATTTACAGATTATTTCATTTCACTTGCTTGGTCACAAAGAATGAGTGAACACTTTTCTTTTGGTATCTCTACCAAATATGTTAATGAATCATATCTCGACCTAAAAACAGAATCAATTATGATGACACTTGGAACCTTTTATTCAACTGGTTATAAAGATTTAACCGTTTCTGTAGTATTAAAGAATTTCGGAAACAGAGCTAAACCAGATGGAAATTATGAAACTATGGACTTAGATGGAAATATTAGCACATCAAATTATCAAGAATTTTCTCCACCAACAATATTTCAACTAAGCTCATCGATGACTACAATAAATAGAAACAACTTTAAATTATTAACAATATTTCAACTAAACCACCCCGTTGACAACTCTGAATATTATGTAGTTGCAAATGAACTAAATCTGTTTAATGTATTAAATCTCAGAATGGGTTATAAAATAAATTATGATGATGCACCACTATCACTTGGATTCGGAATAGATGCTAAAAAATGGGGTAAAAAAATCTCATTTGATTATGCTTATTATCATCATAAATATCTTTTAGATGTAAAACAAATTCAAATTAATTTAAATTTTTAATGAGTGATATGAAAATAATAAAAAAACTTTTAAATAATAAAAAAAATCTAATAACAATGTTATTTATTTCATTGTTACTTTCAAATTGTATTGATATTATGAATTTACCAAGTTCTCCCGATAATACTATGGCTCCGTCAAGCGCAAAACAATATATTGAAAAATTACCGCGCTGGCAATTTTCTGATATTGGGATAGATTACATTTCTGATATTTTTATTGCAAAGGATGGTAAATTTTTTATTGCTGATAGTGTAAATAATAAAATAGTAACACTACTAGAATCTGGTGATTTTGCAGATGATTCTTATAATGTTTTGCAAAATATTAATATAAATAATACTAATATTTCACCAACTTCAGTTTGTGTAGATCCAAGATATATCGTTTATTTTGCTGATGGGAATGATAAAATTTATGCTTGGAATCAATTCATTTCTCAAACAGGAGTTAGTGGAATTATTGATTCAATGAAATATACAAATGGAACTGATACTATTATTACAACACCCCTTACAAAACATTTCTTTTTATCACCTTCCTTTACTCCAATTGCTAATTCAGAATACTTAAATACAAATTCTACACTTATTGATTCAATAACTTCACCATATATTTTTTACGATTCTCTTTCTAATATAGATAATGATAATTTAAATTATACAAGTCAAAACAAAAAATTTGTTTCTTTAGCACCAAACATGAATAGTGATAATGTTCTTTTTGGATTGTTTGATTATATAGTTGCAATGGATAAATTAAATGATAAATTAGCTCGAATTATGCTAATGCCTTCTGAATTAGTATTATTAGATAACGGTCAAGCAATTTGGACTTATCAAGGTGTGTTTTTTAATGGGAAAATAAATGAGACAGATGTTGCAATAAATGGATTTCTCGCCGAACCTGGCACTGGTGACGGAACAGTAAATAATCCAACAGGAATGACATCTGATAATGGTGGCAATATATATTATACTCAATATGGTAATTATTTTGGATTACATAAACTTAAATCAAATACTTTTCGTAGTGCGTTTACATTAAATGATGATGAAATAATGGACTTAGATCAATTCCAAAATCCTATAGATGTTGCAGTAGATGATAATGCTTCAATTTTTGTCTTAGATAATTCAGAGAATTTAGTTAAAAAATTTGTATCTGGCGGTTCTTTTGATAAATATATTGGAGTTTCAAATAATTGGATTCGTCAACCAGATACAAATATCACTATCTTCCCTATTGACACGACAGAAATCATCGTTGGAAATGATACTACTTACAATATTACCTACGATTCTACAACTACAATAAAAGATACATTAATTTTAAAATATGAAAACGATGTACTAATAAACCCTACGGCAATTGCTGAATATGATGGTGTTATTTATATCAGCGATACTGGCAATAACAGAATATTACGATACACATTATCAGAAGATGTAAATATTCAAGATCCAGATCAGTAATATTTTCTAATAAATAAATATATATAACATATTGATAATAAAATATACGGAAAAGAGTTATATTATATAGAACTTTGAAAATAATGGGCTATATTTTTCAACCAGATTTTCATTTTTTATATATCTTGACACTACCAAAATATATCCTTAACTTATACTATGAATTTTATAATACAACACCCAACACCCAACACCCAACACCCAACACCCAACACCCAACACCCAACAC
>JAOZRH010000142.1 GCA_029931905.1 Fidelibacterota bacterium | reverse complement strand
GGAACAATTGGCGATACAATTGAAATTCTTTGTTTAAAAACGGAACAAATAAACAATTGGTCTGCTAATATTCAATTTGAAAATATTAACTATTCATTAAAAATTTTTAATGTTCAGCAAGATGGAGATTTTTACAATTTATTCGCTACAATACCAGAAACAGAATTTTATGAATTATTTGACTTAATAGTTTCTACTGGCACAGAATCTGACACAACAAAAAATGCAGTAAATGTTATTGCCGATTGGAAAAATGATTACTGTTTTGTTCATATAACAGACACTCATTTACCGACACATACTTTTTCGAGTAACAGTTGGTATGACGAAAATGACAGCTCAGAAATTGTTGACCTGCGGGAAGTAATAAATGATATAAATATTATTAATCCAGAATTTGTATTAATAACCGGTGATTTAGTAAACGAAGGCGAATTAGAAGATTATCAAAACAGAAGATATTACACAAAAAGTCAAAAATTATTGACAGAATTTGAAGTACCAATATTCTTAACTTCTGGGAATCATGATATTGGCGGATGGGAAAGTACACCACCTGTTCAAGGTACATCAAGAAGAGATTGGTGGAGATTTTTCGGCTGGAAATGGCTTGAAAATACCACAAGTTTTTATCCATATCACACGCAAAATTTTCACTTTAAATATGGTGCATTAAATTTCATCGGTTTAGAAGCATACGATAACTATGATAGTTTTATGTCCGATATTTATGGTGGCGAAAGCTTTACAAATGATCAATTAACATATTTGAATTATGTTTTAGATGATATTCCACAAAATGAAAAAACAATATTATTTTATCATTATGATTTTTCCAATCAACTAAATTTTTCTACTCTTGAAATAAATTTAGCACTCTGGGGACATATTCACCATGATTCTGTAAATGGGAACAGTTATGCAACTGAGGCGGTTTGTGATGGGAAACGGGCATATAGAATTATAAAAGTAAATTCTAACGAGCTTTACACTCAAAATACAACTCATGCTGGAGACAGTGGGGAAAATTTACAAATCACATATTCACCAACAAATGATGGAACTGCCGATTCGGTAACTGCAACAATTGTAAACAATCATTCAATTTCTTTAGAAAACTGTTTAATTAAATTTAAGATGCCAAAAGATTCGACTTATCATGTTACCAATGGGAATCTTATACAGACCGTTGAATCTGACACTTACAACACTTGTTTTGTTACAACAAATTTACCAGCTTCACAAACTATTTCAGTTTCAATCAAGACAAATAATACGGCTATCAACAATAATACTACAAACAATAATTATTACTTAAACATTAACTATCCAAATCCATTCAACTCATACACTACTATCGAATACCATATTCCAAAAGAAGTATTTGTTACATTGAAAGTTTATAATATTTCAGGTGAATTGGTTAAAACTTTGGTGGATACAATGCAAATAGCAAACACATATTCAATTAAAGTCAATTGTAATGATATGCCAAGTGGAGTATATTTTTACAAATTAACTGCGGGTGATTTTTCCGAAACGAAAAAATATACATTGTTGAAATAAATTTACATTTGAATTAGACATTCCTGCAATATCGCTTTTAAAAAAACAAGGTTAATTTTATGGTTACCTTTTAATATTACAAGGTTAATGTTAAATTTTTGTTAATTCTTAATTATTTTTTTAATATACTTAAAATAGCCAATTAATCATTTGCAAAAGTAAGAATATTTTAGTAAAATATATAAAATAAAATGGAGAAAAAATGAATATAATAGCAGTAATAATATTATCATATTTGGCTGGATCTTTTCCAACCTCAATCATACTTGGGAAAATTACAAAAGGAATTGATATTCGTGATTTTGGAAGTGGAAATGCCGGAGCAACAAATGCCTTCCGAGAATTAGGTTGGAAAGTTGGTCTAATTACAGCAATAATTGATGTTTTTAAGGGCTTTGCATCAACTTATTGGATTTCTCAATTGGGTTCTGGAGATGCAACAATAATGATGTTGTTAGCTGGAATATTTGCAATCTTGGGACATACTTTTACAATTTTTGCAGGATTCCGTGGAGGAAAAGGTGTAGCAACTGCAACAGGAATGTTAATTGCTTTATTTCCTTCTGCACTTCCATTTTGCATAATAGTATTCATTCTTGTTGTCATAGTTTCTGGTCAAGTGGCAGTTGGGTCTATACTTGCATCTATTACATTACCAATAGCAATATTTGTTATGAGCACAATCTCAAACATTGAAATTCACCCATATTTATTTTATTTTAGTTTAATTATACCAATATTTATAATATTTACTCACCGTTCAAATATTAAAAAATTAATTGATGGAACTGAAGAGCCAATGGAAAAATTAATGTTATTTAAAAAGAAAGAGAAATAATGAATTTATTAAATGAAATAAAAAACTGTGTAATAAAAGGTCACATCAACGCTCAGTCACGATTTCCTAAGGATATGATTGGAAAAGAAGGTGTTGAGGAATTAGTTAGCAAAGCAATTGATGAAAATATATCTGTTGATAATATTCTTAACGATGCCTTAATTTCGAGTATGAGCGTTGTTGGAAATAAATATGAAAATGGTGAAATTTTTGTTCCTGAAATGCTTTTTTCAGCAAAGGCAATGAAAAGTGGATTGGCAATAATAAAACCATATCTCCAAAAAAATACCCTACAAGGTATCGGTACAGTTATTCTAGGAACTGTAATTGGCGACATGCACGATATTGGAAAAAATTTAGTTGGAATGATGCTTGAAGGAGCTGGATTTGAAGTCATTGACCTTGGAGTTAATGTTACGAAAGAGAAATTTATTACAACTGCAGAAAAATATCCTAATGCAATAATTGGAATGTCTGCTTTACTTACCGTTACTATGAGAAATATGAAAGATGTTATTGAAGCTGTTAAAGCAAGCGATTTAAATACAAAGGTTATTATTGGTGGCGCTCCTGTTTCCGAAACATTTGCAAATGAAATCGGAGCAGATGGATATGCATTAAATGCTAATCAGGCCGTAAGAGTAGCAAAATCTGTAATTGGAAAATAGTATTAATTTTTCACAAAAAAAATATTATCACTAAACAAATTGGAGAACCTATGTTTTCTAAGTTACATCAAACAAACTTTGAAAATTTACAAAAAACACTTTTTAATCACAAGGGCGACTCTATTCCACTAATTGAATTAGGAATAGCTCCAAATATTAGAGAAGAAATTGCTGGCGAACCAATCGATACAGTAAAAAAAGAAATATCTTTTATGCGGTCTTTGGGATATGATTATTTAAAAGTCCAACCAAAATTTGCGACCGATATGAAACAGGGATCAACCAGCACAACAAATGATAATTCAGACAGAGCGTGGTCTGCTGAACATAGTGGTATAATTTCAACAATGGAAGATTTTGAAAAATACAACTGGCCTAAAAAAGAAAATATCGATTATTCTCGTTTTGAAAAAGCAAATAAATTGCTACCAGATGACATGGGAATTATCGGTCAATATGGAGACATTTATACATTAACTTGGGAAATGATGGGATTTGAAAACTTTTCAATGTTGATGTATGAAGATCCAGAATTAGTTGAGATGGTATTTAACAAAATAGGTAGTTTAATTTTAAGCATGTTTGAAACGATGGCGGATATGGATTTTGTGAAAGTTTTATGGTATAGCGATGATATTGCTTACTCATCAGGTTTAATGGTTAATCCTGATTTTTATAGAAAATATTTATTTCCATATTTAGGAAAAATTGGGGCATTAGCAAAAAAAAGAAATATTCCATTTATTTATCATTCTGACGGCGTATTATATAGTGTTCTCGATGAATTGATTGATTTGGGAATTACTTCATTGCATCCTATCGAACCAATTTCAATGGATATAAAAGAATTAAAAAATAAATATGGCGATCAATTATGTTTGTGTGGTGGTGTTGATGTTGACATTCTTTCTCGTGGCACAACAGAAGATGTTGAAAAATTAACACGAGATATTATGCAAAAAGCAAGTCCAAACGGTGGATGGTGTGGTGGATCTTCAAACTCAATTCCCGAATATTGTATTACAAAAAATTATTTAAAAATGGTAGAAACAATTCTCAAAGAAGGCAAATATTAAAAGGTAAAAATGAATATAGTATTTATGGGAACTCCAGATTTTGCTGTCCCAACTTTAGCAAAACTATTAAATTCCAAACATAAAATCCTTTCGGTTGTTACAGCTACGGATAAAGCAAGTGGAAGAGGTCAAAAAATTAATTATTCTGCTATTAAAAAATTTGCAATAAAAAATAAAATTCCTATTCTTCAACCAAAATCTCTTATATCTGAAAAATTCATAAATAATTTAAAAGATTTAAAAGCCGATCTCTTTATTGTTGTTGCATTTAAAATTTTACCTAAAAAAGTTTTTAGTATTCCACAATATGGGTCAATCAATGCTCATGCTTCTATCCTGCCTAAATATCGCGGTCCCGCTCCAATTCATTGGGCAATTTATAATGGAGAAACTGAAACTGGAATAACAACCTTCCAAATTGACAAGAAAGTTGACACTGGAACGATACTGTTACAAAACAAAATTCCAATACTAAAAAGCGATAATGTTGGCACAATGTATGAAAAATTACAATTACTTGCAGCAGATTCTATAATTAAAACAATTGATAATATCGATAATTTGAAACCAATTTTGCAAGATGAAACCCTCGTATCAAAAGCCCCAAAAATAAAAACTGAAATGGGCAAAATCAACTTCCATACAAATGGAATACAAATAATAAATCAAATTAGAGCTTTCACTCCATCACCTGGGGCTTATTTTTATTTAAATGATACAAGATTAAAAATTATTGAGGCATCTTTTACTCCTCAACCAAATACAACTCCAAATAAAGTTCGAAAAATAGATAAAAAACAGTTTTGTATAGAATGCAATGACGGAATTATTTTACCAAAAATATTACAACCAGCTGGCAAACGAAAAATGGTAGTTAATGATTTCATGAATGGATTTGATGTCGCACAATTCGAGCGAATTGATAATTAAATAAATTTCACTTGCCAAGTCACTAAACGGTTTTTGGGTTTTATGTTTATAATTTATAAACGGAAACGGAAACTGGACTTGAC
>JAOZRH010000029.1:3097-18375 GCA_029931905.1 Fidelibacterota bacterium | reverse complement strand
ATGCAAAAACAATTTTTGAAAGAATAAAAAATGATAATAATCGTCCATTATTAAATTCCCCATCAATTCAAAAAATAGAAGAGATATTGAAAATAAGAACAAAAAAATATGAAATTGCAAATTATTATATCAATACAAATAATAAGTCGATTAATGAAATAATAAAAACAATTAAAAAGAATATTTTAAATTAAGGTTAATATGCAAAAAATTCAAATTGATTTACATGAAAGAAGTTATTGTGTCCTAACAGGAAATGGAATTTTAAAGGATGTTGGAAAAATAATAAAAAATTATGAAGCAAAAACAAATATTGCTTTGATATCAAGTGAACATGTAACAAAATTATATAAAGATACAGTTCAAAAATCATTAATTGAAAATGGTTATAAGGTTCATTTTATTAAGATGCCAAGTGGGGAAAAAAATAAAAATTTTGCAACGGTTCAATATTTATATGATAGATTACTTGATCTACAATTTGATAGAAGTTCTGTAATTGTAGCTTTAGGTGGTGGAGTTCTTGGCGATACTGCAGGGTTTGTTGCTGCGACAATTTTTCGTGGAATTGATTTAATTCAAATTCCAACAACTTTGTTATCACAAGTGGATTCTTCTATTGGCGGAAAAGTTGGAATAAATCATGAGCGGGGAAAAAATTTAATTGGATCATTTTATCAACCAAAAGTTGTTATTGTTGATCCACTTGTTTTGAAAACATTAGATTTTAGAGAAAGAGTTTCGGGTTTTGGTGAAGTAATAAAATATGGTATAATAAAAGATAGAATATTCACTAAGTTTTTATTAGAAAATTTTGATGAAATACTTTCATTGAATAATATGGAGCATGTAAATTATGCAATCTCTCGTTCAATAGAAATAAAATCGGCAATTGTTTCATCTGATGAAAAAGAGGATTCGTTGAGAATGATTTTGAATTTTGGACACACAATTGGACACGGAATTGAGGTTTCGGAAGGATATGGTGTTTTTACTCATGGCGAGGCTGTAATTGTTGGTATGTGTGGTGCGATAAAATTAAGTTCTGATATTGGAAATCTTGACAAAGCTGAATCTGAAAAATTAATTAAAAGCTTAACTAAAATACCAATTACTCCAATGGTAGAAAATCTTAAAGAGCATGAAGTTTTAGAAGCGATGTATCACGATAAAAAAGTAAAGAATGGAAAAATAAGATTTGTTTTGTTAAATAAAATTGGCGAAAATGTTGTCAGAGATGATGTGACAGATGAGCAAATTATTGAAGTTATTAAATGGATTAAGGAATTGAAGTTTGGATAAAGAAATTTATAAAATTTTGGTTTTACATGGGCCAAATTTAAATATGTTAGGAAGTCGAGATCCAAAATTCTACGGTCGGTTGACTTTGGATAAATTGAATAAAATACTTCGTCAAAAAGCAAAAGAATTGAATGTCTCTTTAAAAATTCATCAATTTAATTCAGAAGAAAAAATAATTAAAACATTACATCGGCAAAGAAAAATATGTGATGGGGTTGTGATAAATCCAGCGGCATTTACTCATTACAGTTATGCGATTCGTGATGCGATTGATTTAATAAAAATTCCGGTTGTAGAAGTACATTTATCAAACATTTATGAACGAGAAGATTTTAGAAAAATATCTGTAACAAAAGATGTTTGTATTCATCAAATTTATGGAAAAAAAGAAAATTCTTATCTTGAAGGTTTGGAATATATAGTTAATTATTTAAATAAATAATGATAAAAACGGTTAATATTTGAAGAATTTAATTGAGAAAAAAATTAATAGTATAGATATTTTTAATGGTGTTCTTTTGAATGTTAAAAAAGATACTGTTGAGTTGCCAAATGGAAAAACGAGTGTTCGCGAATATATTGTGCATCCGGGAGCTGTTGTTATAATTGCATTTTTACCAAATGGAAATATTATTTTGGAAAAACAATTTCGTTATCCAGTTGGAAAGGTATTTATAGAATTACCAGCTGGTAAAATAGATGCAGGTGAAAAATTGGAAGATACTGCACGACGAGAATTAGCAGAGGAAACAGGGTATTATCCTAATAAGTTAGAATATCTTGGAAAATTATATCCGGGGATTGGCTTGTCAGATGAAGTAATTTATGTTTATAAAGCTGATGATTTGGTAGAGAAAAATTTAAGTTGTGATGATGATGAATTTATTGAAATTTTCGATGTGCCATTTAATGAAGCGTATAAAATGCTTATAGATGGCAAAATTACCGATGCAAAATCGATGATTGGAATTATGATGGTAAAAGAGAAATATTACTCACAAATTTGAGAAACTGTATAAAGTTTTTTTAAAAAATAACTAAATCAACAACAAATATATTGTGAAATCTTATTGTTATTTGTATCTGAAAAATATTTATTAAATTATTAGAAAAATGGAATAATGAGCTTTTTATTATCAAAATTACAATCTTTCCAACGCGAACTAAACATAGATTTAATTGGTGTTGCAAAAGCAGAGCATTTAATTAAAGATGAAATTATTTTTAAAGATTGGTTGGATAATAATTATTATGCAGATATGAATTGGATAAAGAATAATTTTGACAAACGAACAAATCCTAAATTATTATTTCCCAATACTAAATCAGTTATTGTTATCGGAATGAATTATTTTAATAATATTCAACAGGAAAAAACAGATAATTTGTTGGTTTCAAAGTATGTTACAAAAATTGATTATCACAAATTTTTAAAACAAAAATTATTTTTGTTATTAAAAAAAATGCAACAAAGTGACGATTCAATTGAAGGAAAAGTTTGTGTTGACACCGCTCCAATTTTTGAAAAAGCATGGGGGATTAAGGCTGGATTGGGTTGGCGAGGAAAAAATTCTCTATTAATAACAGAAGAATACGGGTCATGGATATTTTTGGGCGTTTTACTTGTTAATGTAGAGTTTGATAAATATTCAAAAGAAAAAGCGAATAAATGTGGTGATTGTAATTTGTGTATAGAAAGTTGTCCAACAAATGCTATATTAAATGGGAATCAAATTGATGCAAGAAAATGTATTTCGTATTGGACTGTAGAAAATAATGACGAAAAAATACCTCAAAATATTAAATTAAATAATTGGATCTATGGATGCGATATTTGTCAAAATATTTGTCCATATAATATAAAAAATGAGAAAACATCGGTTCATTTGGAATTAGAACTAAATGTGGAATTATATAACAAATCAAAAAAACATTGGAAACATATTTCTGAATCTGAGTATAAAAAAATAAAGAAAAAAACAGCTATGAAAAGGCGAAAATATTTATTACTTTTGAGAAGTGTAAATCATTGCTAATAGTGAACAAATAAATTGGAGTGAATAAAATGAATAATTGGAAAATCAAAGCTTTAGAAAAAATATCTAATGGTGAGTGTTTTAATCCACATTCAGTATTAGGAATACATGAGAATGCTTCTCTTGATAAAATTATTACAATATTTCAACAGAATGCAAAAAGCATTTATATTGAGACATTAGATTCATATAAAAAACAATTTAAATTGAAAAAAAGTGACATGAAAAATGTATGGGAAGTGTCAGTAAAAAGAAAGAAATTTTTTATATATAAGGTTTTTGTTACATATGAAAATGGGGCAAAATATAGTTTTATTGATCCATATCAATTTGCTCCAACAATGACTGAAGAAGATGTGTATTTATTTGGAAAAGGCGACAATCATTTTGTTTATGAAAAATTAGGTGCAAATCCACAAACAATTGATGGTGTAAAAGGGGTAAGTTTTGCTGTGTGGGCGCCATCTGCTCGTCGAGTAAGTGTTGTAGGAAATTTTAATTTATGGAATGGATTGCTTCATCAAATGAGAAGTTTAGGAAGTTCAGGTATTTGGGAAATTTTTATTCCAGAGGTAAAGGTTGGCGAATTTTATAAATTTGAGATATTAACTCAAAATGATGGTTTAAAAATCAAAACAGATCCTTATGGAAAACAATTTCAATTACGACCAAACAATGCTTCAATTGTTTATGAATCAAATCATAAGTGGAAAGATAAAAAATATATTAATAAAAAGTCCGATAATGTAAGTGACCAACCAGTTAATATTTATGAAGTTCATTTGGGCTCTTGGAAACGAAATGAAAATTGGGAATGGTATTCTTATAGAGAAATTGCACCACTTTTGATTGATCATGTTAAAAAGTTAGGATTTACTCATATTGAATTCATGCCATTAGCAGAATTCCCTTTTGACGGTTCATGGGGTTATCAAGTTACTGGATATTATGCATTAACAAGTAGATTTGGTACACCAGATGATTTTAAATATTTAGTTGATTTGTGTCATCAAAATGGAATTGGAGTGATCATGGATTGGGTTCCTGCTCATTTTCCAAAAGATGATTTTGCATTAAGAAGATTTGATGGAACTGCACTTTATGAACATGAAGATCCAAGACAGGGTGAACATCCAGATTGGGGAACTCTTATTTTTAATTATGGTCGCAATGAGGTAAAGAATTTTTTACTTTCAAATGCAATTTATTTATTAAAGGAATTTCATATTGATGGATTGAGAATCGATGCGGTTGCAAGTATGATTTATTTGGATTATAGTAGAAACGAGGGAGAATGGATTCCAAATAAATATGGTGGCAATGAAAATCTTGAGGCAATTAGTTTTATAAAACATTTAAATACAGTTATTGGCAAATATTTCCCAAATGCCTTAGTTATTGCAGAAGAATCAACGGCTTGGGGTGGGGTTAGTAATCCTGTTCATTCTGGTGGATTAGGATTTGATTATAAATGGAATATGGGGTGGATGAATGATTTTCTTGAATATATGAAAAAAGATCCAATTCATAGAAAGTATCATCATGGTGAATTAACATTTTCAATGTTATATGCTTATACTGAAAAATTTATTTTAGTATTAAGTCATGATGAGATTGTTCATGGAAAAGGGTCTTTATTGAGTAAAATGCCGGGCGATGATTGGCAAAAATTCGCTAATTTCAAATTGATGTTGGCTTTTATGTATTCTCATCCAGGAAAAAAATTATTATTTATGGGAAATGAATTTGCTCCTTGGAATGAGTGGAATGAAATGCAAGGAATTCAATGGGAATTGGCACAATGGTCGCCACATAAGAGTGCAGAAATATTTTTATCACAATTAAATCATTTATATTTACAAGAACCAGCATTCTGGGAAAAAGATAACGATCCTTCAGGATTTGAATGGATAGATAGCAGTAATTCTAAACAATCAATTATTAGCTTTATTCGACATGGAAAAAATAAAAAAGATGATTTAATAATTGTTTGTAATTTTACTCCAGAAACATATTTTGAATTTCGTCTTGGAGTTAATGAAAAAGGTAAGTATAAAGAGATATTTAATACCGATCATAAAGATATCAATGGAAGTGGTGTAATTAAAAATGGAATTCATCAAACTGAAGATGTAAATTGGAATGGGAAAGATCAATCAATTCAATTTGGTTTACCACCATTGGGAGTAGTGATTTTTAAAAAAAGTAACTAAATAATGTATGTTATTGTCGTAATATTTAGTTTATTATTGTGTGGATATTTTTTTTCACTTATATATTTTTCAATTTTGGTAGGCAAATATAATCCTAAGAGAAACAACGATTGTCCATCACTGTCAATAGTTGTTTCTTTGCATAATGAAGAAGAAAATGTTAATGATTTAATGAAATCATTGTTAGAACAAAAATATCCCCAAAATAAATTGGAATATATATTTGTGAATGATAGATCTTCAGATAAAACTGGCAAAATATTAGATGGATATTCAGAAAAAAACGAAAAAATAAAAGTAATTCACATTAATGATATTCACAAAAATTTTGCACCAAAAAAAAGAGCTATTGATAGAGCGATTAATATTGCTTCAGGAGAAATAATTTTATTGACAGATGCAGATGCTCGGCATTCAAAAAGTTGGGCAGAAGTTATGGTCTCTTATTTCACTGAAAATGTTGGACTGGTGATGGGAAATGTTTTGTATAAATCAATAAATAAAAGTAAAAAATTGGTGTCAAAATTATTGGAATTAGAGTTTTTTTCTATCTCTGCCATTGGTATTTCAACTGTAGCAATGAAATATCCTGCAACTTGTATTGGTACAAATATGGCGATTCGTAAGAAAGTTTTTGAAGAATTAAATGGGTTTGGAAAATATAAAAATATTCAATCAGGTGATGATGATTTATTTATGCAAAGAGTTAGAGATGAAAGTAGTTGGAAAATTGAATTTGCCATTAAAAAAGATGCAACGGTTTTTACATTTCCTCCATCTTCTTTTAAAAAATTTCATAATCAACGACTTAGATTTTCCTCAAAAGGATTTGAATATTCTTTTAAAATAATCGCTATGTTGTTTTTATATTATTTATTCAATTCTTTATTTATTTTCTTGTTTATTTTTATTTCGAAATATTTAATTTATTTAGTGGTTGGAATTATAGTTAAAATAATTGGAGAATATATTTATATTTGCAAATTACGAACGAAATTAAATTTTGATATTAATTTGAAAATTATTCCAATAGCATCTGTTTTACATATTTTTTATGTATTATATTTTGGTATGGCAACTCAATTTCAAAACTATAAATGGGGAGAATAATTTATTACTTTTAGTAGAGTATAAATTTATATTTATGAAAAAAATAATTAAAATATCAATATTTTTTATTTTATTGACAGAGATGTTATTTTCGTCTCAGTTGAGTGTTCCTATTAATGATCCTATTTATCTATTTTTAGATAGAATGGCAACTGTTGGAATTATACGAAATCTTTATAATGATGAATTACCATTGAACAGAGATGAAGTTGCAGAAGCACTTATAAAAATTTTAGAAAACAGCGATAAACTTTCTATTGTTGACAAAAATATTTTAGGGGAATATTTTGCAGATTATCGTTATGAATTGGGTAGTGAGAAAAAATGGGAAGTAGAAAATAACTATAATACATATTTTAGATTTAGTAAATTTAAAAATATTAAAAAGGATTTTAAAGATATTTTCACTTATAATGATGATTCTGAAGATTTACATTTATTTTCCTATGAGAAAGACGATGAATTATTGTGGTTAGATTTTGATTTTACTGGTAGAATTGAGACGCAAAATAATTCAACAAGAAAAATTGGTGCTATGGGTTTTATGATATCTTCTCAAATTGGAGAAAATTTTTCTTTATATGTTGATGCATATCAATACGGTCAAACAATGCAAAATGAATTTGACTATTTTTCACCAGAAATGAATAAACCATTTAGATCAACTGAAGGAAATATGTATTATACTGACAAAAGTGATGCGTATATTCAATATACTTCTAAATTAGGAAGTTTTAAATTAGGGAAAGAGCCTATTCGTTGGGGAAATTCAGAAAATTCAATGATATTATCTAAATCAGATTCAAATGCCTCATTTACCTTTTTGAAATGGGAAAGAAAATTTTACAAATCAAAATTTACATTTTTACATGCTTCTATTTTGCCAAAAGATTCATATATCGATTCTATGAGTGAGAGAAAAGCATATAATAAAAAATATTTAGTTGGACATCGTTGGTATTTTATGCCATTCGAGAAATTTCATTTTGGATTTACTGAAATGGTGATTTATGGTGAACGAAATCCTGATTTAGCCTATTTGATTCCCGCATCATTTTTATGGTGTTCACAACATGATTTGATGGATAGAGACAATATGATGATGGCTGTAGAATTTGAATATTTTCCAGTAAATAAAATGAAAATCTATGGAAGTTGGTTTTTTGATGAGATGAGTTATAGTAAACTTTTTAAAAAATGGTGGGCGAATAAATTTGGTTATCAACTTGGCATTCATTTAACCCCAAAATTATCTAAGCGAGCAACTGATTTTACTTTTGAATTTACGGCAGTGCGACCTTGGACATATACACATAAACATTCTATCAATTCATATACACATGCTGGTGAAAATTTGGGATTTAAATATGGTCCGAATAGTCAATTGTGGAAAATAGAAAACAGATGGTGGCTTACAAAGAGGCAAATTTTATCATTCGAGTATGAGTTGTTAAGAAATGGAATAAAATCAATTGATGATACGACAAGTTACGATATCGGAAATGATGTAAATCAAAATTATGAAAATAGAAATCCAGATTATGATTTTGCTACCGATGCCTTAATGGGAGAAATTATTAATATTCATTCATTATCTATGAATTGGTATTATCAATTTAGCAATGATTTATTTTTTACAACTAATTATAAAATCAGAAAAATTCAAGATGAAATAGATCATTTTGTATCCATTGAATTACGGTTTAAATTTTAGTTAATATTATGAAAAAATATTTAATCTATTTATTTCAATTAATCATCTCGGTTTCTTTAATTATTTGGGCATTTAGTGGAATTGAATTTTCATCTACATTAAATTTTATTTTGGATTTATCTAAAATGAAAATGGGATTAGTTTTTGTATTAGCGATAATTGGTTATGTAATTAATTTTTATTATTATTTGTTTACATTAAAGGAAAGTAAATTAAAATATTCAACTAAAAATGTAATTAAATCTTTTTTTATTGGATATGTTTTGCGTTTGACAATTCCGGGTGGATACGGTGAAGCTGGAAAATTATTACTAATTGAAGGGAAAATAAAAAATAAATTTTCAAGTTATTCATTAAAATTAGTAGCAGAATTTTTATTACTTTTATTTTTACTTGGTTTTGCAATTACAGCTATTTTCCCTGCGAGGAAATATTTATTATTTTTTTCTATAATTCCAATTATACTTATTTTGCTCGTACCAATTTTACGAAAAATCAAATATGTAGATTTATTATTAATTCCAAATGTGAAATATAAAAAAATTGTTTTTGTTAATTCATTATTTGCGTTGTTTATTTATATTGTTTTTATTTTACAATATCAAGTGATTTTGTGGGACTATAATATCGCTTTTTTTGAAATTGTTGCAATATGTATTGTTATTTTATCTGTAATTGGAATACCAATAAGCATAGCTGGTATTGGTGTTAGAGAAAATGTTTCGGTTTATTTATTGGCAATGTATGGAATTTCAGAAAATATTGCTATAACTATTCCAATGATTGTTTTTGCAATTAATATTTTAATTCCAGCCTTTATTGGGGCTGTGATATTATTATTTGGAACTAATAGAAATATTTTTAGTCAAAAATTATAAATTTATATATTTTTAAGGAATTCTAAGTAATTATCTAATTCTTTACGAGATCTTTTTTCGGTTACGGCGATTAAAAGTTCGTGTGTTTTATCTGGAAAGAAATCTTCTAACGAAATGCCAGCGAAAATATTTTTATCTTTTGCTTTTTCAATTATTTCTTTTGCAGGTATTGGAGTTTTAATTACAAACTCTTTAAAAAATGCATTATCTGTTGCTTTTGAGAAACCGTCAATTTTTAAAATATTTTCATATAAATAATGTGCTTTTTGTACACATAGATTTGCAACATTTTCTAATCCAATTTTTCCAAGTAGAGCCAAATAAATTGTAGATGCAAGTGCATTTAATCCTTCGTTAGAGCAAATATTACTTGTAGCTTTTTCACGACGAATATGCTGTTCCCTTGTTTGTAAAGTTAACACAAAACCATCTTTTCCGTTACTATCTTTTGTAGCTCCAATAATTCTTCCGGGCATTTTTCTAATATATTTTTTCTTAGTTGAAAATAATCCAAGATATGGTCCACCAAAATTCAGATGATTTCCTAACATTTGCCCCTCGCCAATAACAATATCTGCATCGTAACTTCCCGGAGTTTTTAATAATGCTAATGAAATTGCATCTACACTTGCGATAAACATTGTTTTTTTATCTTGAAGAATATTTGAGATTCTCTCCATATCTTCAATATATCCAAAAAAGTTTGGAGATTGCATAATTACGGCACAAACATCCTTGTCTAATTGTTTTTCTATTTCGTCTATATCTGAAATCATACCATTCATTCCAATCTTGATAATTTCAATTTCTAATGGTGCACAATATGTTTCCAATACTTTTAAATAATTTGGGTTTACTGTTTCTGAAACGATTATTTTGTTTTTACGAGTGATGTTTTTTGCCATTATTCCTGCTTCTGCCATTGCAGTTGCACCATCATACATTGAAGCATTTGTAACATCCATTTGAGTTAATTCGCAAACCATAGATTGAAATTCATACATTGCTTGTAATGTACCTTGACTGACTTCGGCTTGGTATGGAGTATATGCTGTAGAAAATTCAGGTCTTGAAATAATAAAATCGACAACTTTTGGAATAAAATGATCGTAAACACCACCACCTAAAAAGTTACTCATTTTACTTGTAGAATAATTTTTTGCAGTGATTTGTGCGATTTCTTTTTCAAGTTCAAGTTCGCTTAATGGTTCTGGTAAAGATAATTTATTATCTGATTTTAATATCTGTGGAATTGATTTTAAAAGTTCTTCAAAACTCTCAACACCAATTTTTTTAAGCATTTCATTTCTGTCGTTTTCTGTATTTGGAATATAATTCATCAATAAACTCCGATAATATTATTTGTCATTAATTGCCAATTTTTAATTTCAGTGTGTGCAATTAGTTGTTATGTTTTTGTGATAAATAACTTTATTCGCCGATAAATTCTTTATATGATTTACTATTCATTAATTCTTCTAAATCATCTTCATTAGAAATTTCAATTTTTACTATCCAACCATTTACATAAGAATCAGAATTTAATGTTTCTGGTTTATCATTTAATGATTCGTTTACTTCAATAATTGTTCCTGAAACAGGTGATAACATATCTGAAACTGTTTTAACGGCTTCAATTGTTCCAAATGCATCTCCTTTATCTATTTCGTCATCAACTTCTGGTAATTCAATAAAAACAACATCACCTAATTCTTTTTGTGCAAATTCACTAATTCCAATAGTAGCAATATTGCCATCAATTTTTACCCATTCGTGATCTTCTGAATATCTTAAGTTCTCTGGAAAGTTCATTTTAAATCTCCTCTATTTTTTATGTCCATAATTTAATTAAATATTGTTAATAAGCAAAAGGATATATTTAATATTTTTTACAACTTTAAATAAAAATTGCATTTTTAGTGATAAATTTTAGTATATTTTACATAAATTAAAATAGGAGATTTAATATGAATGCAGAAATCAAAACAAATGATTCATTCGTCTTTCGACTTGTAAACCTTTTTGTAAAACCATCTGCGACTTTTCAGTCAATAAAGGAAAAAATGACATGGAAACAAACACTTATTCCGATAATGATTTTAATCTTATTGAGTGTGATTTCGTATAAATTGACATTGCCAGTGACTATTCCAGAAGCAGAAAAAAGAATATTGAAAATTGAAAGATTAAGTGATGAGCAAAAGACAGTACAGATTCAAAAGACGGTAGAAAGAATGAATGGTACAATTCCATATATTGGAATAGTTATTTCTCAACCAATTGTTATATTGATTATTGGAGCATTTTTTCTAATTTTGGGTAATATTTTTGGAGGTGGAAAAACAGAATTGTTGAAAATGGTGGGGGTAACATTATATATTCAAATGGTTGATGTAATAGTGAGTATAATCAAAATTCCACTTATGTTGTCTCAAAAAACTATTGATGTACAAACGAGTTTAGCATTAGCATTTCCAGAAGTTAATCATTCAAATATTTTTTATAATATTGCCTCACAAATTGATGTTTTTACAGTTTGGAAAATTATTTTATGGATTCTTGCTTTTCAAATAATATATAAATATTCTTCAAAAAAAGCATCTTTTTTAGTAATCCCTATTTGGGTAATTTTAGCAATTGTCGGCATAATATCTGCAAGAATGCAATTTGGATAAATTTTATTTTATTTATTTTTTAAATAAAGATTTTTTTTTGACAACTTTTTATTAGTATTAGTGTCTAAGAAAAGATGGTTAGTTCTTGGAAGTAATTTTTTAAAAAAATGGAGTAATTTGATGATAATGAAAAAAATGGTGTTAGTGGTTTTAATTCTGAGCTTTTCATTTTTGTTTGGACAAGGTAATGAAAAAATGTCTTTAAACGATTGTATAGAATTGGCAATTAAAAATAATCCAACTTTAGAAAATAGTAAATTAGAAGTTGAAAAATCGAATATTAATACAAAAAAGGCGTATTCGTATCTTTATCCGAGCGTTGGATTGTCTGCAAATAGTTCAGCTTCTGAAAGTGGTGATTGGGAAGCTGGTTGGAATGTTGGTGGATCTGTGAGTCAAAGTATTTTTAATCCTGGATTATTTTCAGGCATCAAACAAGTAAAAGCAACAGAAAAAATGTATCAGATAAATTATGATGGAGTTGCTTCACTCATTCGTGAAAATGTTTCGAATTATTTTTACCAAATATTATCTTCGGAAAATTTAATAAATGTATATGAAGAAAATATTTTAGTTGCACAAAAAAATCTAAAAAAAATTCGCAATATGTATGAATTAGGGGCAAATACGGAATCAGATGTACTTAAAGCTGAAGTACAAAAGATTACATTTGAATCGCAATTACTTCAAGAAAAGCAGAATAAATTGGGATTGACAAGATCGTTAAATTTATTAATGGGTAGAGATGCAGATGTTAATTTGTTACTAAAAGAATCGATTGCTAATGAACCTAAAATTCCAAGTATTGTAAAAGCAAAAGAATTATTATTCAAAAACGATTTCGATTTGCTTGCATTATACAAACAAAAACAAATTCAACAGTTGTCTTTGAAGATTTCTAAAGAATCTTATTTGCCGTCAATATCAGCTTCTTATTCATATTCAAAAGGTGAAAATCACGGAATTGAAACAAACAATAATTCAATTTCATTAAATGCTGGGGTTTCAATTTTTAATGGATTTAAGAGAAAACAATCGGTAGAATATGAAAAAATCAATTTAAAATCTGTACAGGTTAAGATTAGAGAAAAGAAACAAATATTAGAACAAATACTTGTGCAATATTATACATCTTTGGAAACTTATACCAAATTGATTGAAATGAAAGGAATAGAGTTGAAATCAGCTAAAAGAGATTTAGAGTTAGTTACACAACAATACCAAATTGGTTCAAGCACTATTTTAGAACAAATGAATGCACAATTATCGGTATTAAATGCAGAGAGTTCTTTAGTGAAGTCAAAATATTCAAAAAAAATTATAGAAGTTAAAATACAAACATTGATTTATTAATTAAAAAACAGAGGAATTTTATATGAAAAAATGGATTATTATCAGTATCGTAATTTTAGTGGTTGGTGTAATTGTTGTTTTAAATGTTTTTCAAAAGAAAGAAAAAGCAATTCAGGTGCAGGCAACCAAAGTAAAATTATCAACAATTGAATCAAAAGTGTCAGCAAGCGGAACAATATTACCTGTTGTACAGGTCGATATTAGTGCAAATGTTGCTGGCGAAATCACAAAAATGTACATAAAAGAGGGAGAATTTGTAAATAAAGGACAGGTTTTAGCTCAGTTAGATAAGGTGAGATATGAAGCTGAATTAGATAGGGCAAATTCAGCTTATAATTCTAGAAAAGCTTCTCTTAAGCTTACAAAAAAGGAATTGAAACGAAGTCGAGCTCTTTATAAAGCAAAAAATATTAGTGAATCACAATTGGATCAAATAGTTGCTAATTATGAAATAGAGACGAATAATTTGGAACAGGCAAAGGCATCTTTGGATCAAGCAAAAGATAATTTAAGTAAAACAACAATTTTTGCACCAATTTCGGGAACTGTAATTGCTCTTCGTAAGGAACAGGGAGAAATTGCAATGGGTTCTACATTTCAGGCAGACATTATTATGTCGGTTGGAGATTTAACTCAAATGGAAGTTGAAGTTGAAGTTAACGAAAATGATGTTGTTGAAGTTAGCATTGGTGATTCTGTAGAAATTGAAATTGATGCTATTCCTGATACTTCTTTCAAAGGAGTTGTAACAGAAATCGCTCATTCTGCTATTACTTCTGGAGCTGGAACTCAAGAGTCAGTTACAAATTATAATGTTGTTGTTAGTATGTTAGAAATTCCTACACAAATACGACCTGGAATGAGTGCGGCTGTTGAAATTTTAACAGATAGGAAAACAAATGTCATTGGTGTTCCAATTCAATGTATTACAGTTCGATCTGAAAGAATGGTAAATAAAAAATCAATGAAAAAGAAAGCCAACTTTGACAAGAAAAAATATAAAATGAAAAAAAATGATGTAGTTTCAGATAAATCATCAGGTTATCAAATGTACACAAAGGAAAAAATGTTAGAAGTTGCTTTTATTATTGTTGGTGATACTGTAAAGGCAGTTCCTGTAGAAATCGGAATTGCAAGTGAAGATCTTTTTGAAATTACATCTGGATTGTCGGTAGATGATTTAATTGTAACCGGAAGTCATCAGGCGTTGAGTAGAGATTTACAGACGGGGAAGTTAGTTGAGAAACAGGAAAATGGTGGAAATAACAAATTTAATAACCGAAAAAAGAGAAGGTAAAAGTGGCATTATTAGAATTAAGTGATATTCGCAAAATATATAAAATTGGCACCGTAGAAGTTCATGCATTGCAGGGATTAAATACAGTTATTGAAAAAGGTGAATATGTATCAATTATGGGACCATCTGGTTCTGGAAAATCAACTTTGATGAATGTAATTGGTTGCCTTGATACACCTACAACAGGGAATTATTTACTTGATGGATTAACGGTTCATTCTAATGATTCAAGTGAAGAAAGGTTAGATGAAAATAAATTGGCTGAGATTCGTAATCAAAAAATTGGTTTTGTATTTCAAACATTTAATTTGCTTCCAAGAGCAACTGCATTACACAATGTTGAATTGCCTTTGATATATGCGGGAATGGCAAAAAAAAAGAGAATTGAGAAAGCCAAAATGACATTAGAACAGGTTGGACTTGGTGATAGAATGCATCATAAACCAAATGAATTATCTGGTGGTCAAAGACAGCGAGTAGCAATGGCAAGAGCTTTAATAAATAATCCATCAATCATATTAGCAGATGAACCAACTGGAAATTTAGATAGTAAAACAAGTGCAGAAATTATGGATTTATTGGATAAATTACATTCAGAGGGAAATACAATAATACTTGTTACTCATGAACATGATATTGCCGAACATGCACATAGAATTATTACACTTCACGATGGAAAAGTTTCTCAAGATATAAAAAC
>JAOZRH010000029.1:0-2997 GCA_029931905.1 Fidelibacterota bacterium | reverse complement strand
GCAAATAAGACAAGAAGTTTTTTAACTATGTTAGGAGTAATTATTGGTATTTTATCTGTTTCTTTGATGGGAACAGCTATTTCTGGAATCAACGATACATTTGAAAATAGTATGGATATGATTGGTAATGATGTTTTACATTTGGAAAAATATCCATGGTTTATGCAGGATGGTGATTGGTGGGATTACAGAAATCGTCCAGATATAAAGGTTGAATATGTTGATAAAATATTAGCGAGAACAAAGAAAATTTCTTTTGCAGCTCCGGAAATGAAAAACATGAGTAGTCTTGTTTATAAAGACAATTCTGTTGAAGGTGTATTTATCGATGCAACAAGTTGGCAATTACAATATGTCAATTCATTGAAAATGGAAAGTGGACGATTTTTTACGAAAGCTGAAGATAGAAATGCATCGAATGTAATAGTAATTGGATATGGAATTAAAGACAACTTGTTCCCAAATCAAAATGCACTTGGAGAAAAAATTACACTTCGAGGGGTTAAATATAAAATTATTGGTATACTTGAAGAGCAAGGTAAATTTTTGGGTCTATTCAGTTTTGATAATATGGCAATTATTCCAATAAATTCCGCATATTCGGTTTTTGGACGACGACGACGCATGTCAATAACATTAAAAGTTAGTGAAGGAGTTGAAGTTAATGATGCAAAAGAAGAGCTTTTGGTCGTTATGAGAGCTTTACGAGGATTAAAACCTTCAGAAAAAGATAATTTCACTATCAATCAGCAAGAAGCATTCCGTCAACAATTTTCAGCAATAAAATTGGGAATTTCTGCTGCGGGTTTTGGAATAACAGCTCTTGCTTTATTGGTTGGTGGAATAGGAATTATGAATATTATGTTTGTGAGTGTAAAAGAAAGGACAAAAGAGATTGGAATTCGAAAAGCACTTGGTGCAAAACAGCATATAATTTTATTCCAATTTTTAAGTGAGGCGGTAATAATTGCTGTTATCGGTGGACTTATAGGATTGCTTATTACTACAAGTATGGTGGGATTGTTAAATAAGTTTTTTGTTGCATCACTTTCTATTCAATTAGTAATTATTGCATTATTGGTTTCAATTATAACAGGAGTATTATCTGGAATTGTTCCAGCAAGAAAAGCTGCAAAACTTGATCCGATAGATGCGATAAGATACGAATAAATTGCAAATATGTATAAAATTAGAAAAATAACTTAAATTAAAAATAAGAGAACAATAATTGATAAGAGGAAATAATAAATGAATTTTAAAGAGATAATTTTTTCATCATTAGATTCTATTAAACAGAATAAAATTAGATCATTTTTAACTTTACTTGGAGTTATTATTGGTATATTTTCAATTATTGGTGTAATGACTGCGATGAATGTTTTATCATCTTCTATTGAGACAAATTTAAGTTCATTAGGAACGAATACTTTTCAAATTCAAAAATATCCAAGCATTAATATTGGTGGTCGTGGAAGTAGAAGAAAATATCATAATAGGAAAAATTTAACTTATGATGATTATTTAAAATTAGAAAAAAGAATTCAAATTGCAGATTATATTTCCGGTGAAGATTGGCACTATACAATGATAAGATTTGAAGATAAAAAAACAAGACCAAATGTTCCTGTTGCTGGTGTAACTTCTGAATGGGATTATACAAATAATTATATTATTAAAGAGGGAAGAATGATTACTGATGAAGATATTCGTCATCAGAGTAATGTTGCAATAATCGCAAAAGATGTGATAGATAAATTAATGCCACAATATAATCCTATTGGTCAAAAAATTAAAATAGATGGTGTAAAATTTAAAGTAGTAGGTGTTTGGGAGGAGAGAGGTAGTGCTTTTGGACAATCAAAGGACAATTTGGTTGTAATTCCTCTTACTACTCATTTAAAAATGTTTAGTGGAAGAAGAACTAGTTTACATTATTGTATTAGTACAATTTCACAATCTACTTTTGAACTTGCTAAAGACGAGGTAATTCACAATTTACGAACAATTCGAGGTGTTCAACCTGGTGAAGAAAATGATTTTGAAATATTTTCAAATTCGTCATTAATAGAATCATTCAATAGTATAATGGATGCTATAAAAATGGGTGGATTAATCATTAGTTCAATCGCTTTACTTGCTGCTGGAATTGGTATTATGAATATTATGCTTGTTTCTGTTAGTGAAAGGACTCGTGAAATTGGTATAAGAAAAAGTATTGGTGCAAAAAATAATGATATAATGAGACAATTTTTATTGGAAGCTCTGATTTTAACTTTGATTGGTGGAATTGTAGGAATTGTTTTGGGAATTTTTGCTGGAAATATTTTGGCAATTGTTTTAAATGTCAGTGGAGTAATTCCTTGGGATTGGATTGTTATCGGAGTTTTAGTATGTTCATTTATTGGTGCTGTTTTTGGAACTTATCCTGCAATGAAAGCTGCGAAACTTGATCCGATTGAAGCATTGAGACATTAAATCAAAAGTTCAAATTCTATATAATTTAATTTTCTGTTTTTATTTGTCATTCTATTTCGTTCTCTTTGCTTGTGTACGGTTATACATTGTTGTAGGGCGTTTTCATTCATTAACTTTCACATTTTCAATCTTTTCAACAGGCAACCAATCGTCCATATTACCATATTCAGACCTGTCAATTATGAAAGGTTCTAATTCTTCAAAATCCTTAATTGTAATTAAAACCAAATATCTTTTTCCTGCAAATCTTTTTTCAAGTCCTTTGTTTAAGAGTAATTTATCTTGATGTTTCTCTACTATTTCAATTGATTGTTCTTTTGTTAATTTCTCAGAATTAAATACTTCTTCTACAATTGCTTTTCCTTTTACAAGTCCGTCTCCCTTATTTTCGATAAAATACAAAATATCGAATTTATTCACTCGACCATAAGGTAATTTTCGTCCCATAGCACCACGAATAATCATTGTTTTCTGACCACTTTTCAGATTTTCAAGCTCTTTTGCCTTATAATCAAGATATAT
>JAOZRH010000289.1 GCA_029931905.1 Fidelibacterota bacterium | reverse complement strand
AGGTAAATTTTGGAAAAAATATTTTTCCGAAAGAATTTGATTCAACTTACTCGTTTTTAAAATGGGTACAAGCTGATTATAGATCGTCAGAAGTGATGATAAAATATAGACCAAATACGAAAAAAAATAAGTTAATGTTTGCAAGCGAATGGGTAAACTATAATGGTTTATCACAAAATAACAGATTTGCTTTTATTGGGAAATTAAAAACAAAAAAATCTGATTTAGTTTATTCTCGAATTAATTTCCACCAAGATATTCAAGTATTAACAAATATTGTAAAACACGATTTAACTACTCATAATTTAGTATTTAATCATAATAGAAATAAGTATATAAATTTGTATGGCTCGTTAAAAATAATTGATATAAATAAAAAAAATGTTGATTCTATATTACTTGGGCACCATTTTTACACAATTTCCAAATTTGGAAATTCATTGTCGCTTGATCAATTATCACAAAACTTTAAATTTAATGTTTTTTGGGAAAATGTAAATTATTGGTATGATGATAAATACGAAAATTTATGGAATGTTCAAACTGGTTTTAATATAAAATCCCAAAAAATAATAACAAATTTAAATGCAAAATATTATTCAAATGGTAAAGTTTATCCTCAAATGAATATTCAATTTAATTCAAATTTAATGAATATTGATTTGTTTTATAAGACAAAATCTGTGCTTTACGAGTTAAAAAAATACTTTTCCAATATCAATTTCATCGATGAAATAGTTGGTGGAAAAATTAATTTAAATATTACCAAAAAATATTATGATATAAAATATTCAGGATTTATTTATTCGCAATTAAATAATTCAAATTCATTATTTTATCAAACTGATTCATTGATATTAGTAAAAGAGGGAAGAGGGCAGTATTCTAATGGAGAATTATTTGCAAGTTTAAATTTCAATTATTTCAAAATATTTTCACAATTAAATTATAATATAGGAAGCAATTTTAACAATAATTTTTACCATCCGGGAATATTAGATTTGCATTCTGGGATAATAAGTAAATTTCATTTGTTCGATGGAAATTTGTTAATAGATTCAAAAATAGAAGGAATGTATCAATATCATCGAAATCCAAATGAAGTAAAGTTCAATTCTACATTATTAAAATATATTCCGATTTATCAATCAAACGATTATTATTCTGGAGATTGGACTATGAATACTGCGATTAGTGGAACAGTTCAGACATTTACAATAGAATTGCAAATAAAAAATATATTCAATAATTATATTTATTCAGCACAGAATCTTTATCCAAATCAAATTTATACACAAGTTACAGTTTATTGGAGTTGGTTAAAATAATTTTTCAATTACATTTTTACTCATACCAACATATCTAAAATTAAAAGAAATACTTTCAATAATATAAACATACCATTTTTCTTGATTACTAATTACCATAATATTATTTATTTTT
>JAOZRH010000288.1 GCA_029931905.1 Fidelibacterota bacterium | reverse complement strand
TTAGAGAATGAGAACAAACTTTATGAGGCTATTTACGAGGATTTTGGTAAATCAAAATATGAAACATATATTTCCGAAATATCTCAAATATATCACGAAATAAATTTATTTATAAAAAATATTAAAAAATGGAGCAAACGGAAAAAGGTAAAAACAAATTTTGCAAATTTTCCAGGTAAAAGCTACATTATTCCTGAACCTTTGGGGAACACATTGATTATTGGTGCTTGGAATTATCCATATCAATTGTCGTTAATTCCTGCCATCTCTTCGCTTGGTGCTGGTAATACTGTAATTTTAAAACCGAGCGAGCTTCCATCAAAAACTTCTGAAATTATGGCAAAACTAATTAATGATAATTTTCATCAGAATTATTTTACGGTTATTGAGGGTGGAATAAAAGAAACAACCGAGTTGTTAGCACAAAAATTTGATAAAATATTTTTTACAGGTAGTATTCCCGTTGGTAGAATAGTATATCAAGCGGCCGCAAAAAATCTCACACCAGTTACACTTGAATTAGGTGGAAAAAGTCCAGTATTTGTTTTGCCAGATTGTAATTTGAAAGTAACTGCAAAGAGAATTGTGTGGGCAAAATTTTTAAATGCAGGACAAACTTGTGTAGCACCAGATTATGTTTTGGTTCACAAATCGATTGAAGATGAATTTCTTTTAGCTATTGAAAGGGAATTAAATAAATATCATAAAAAAGATCACGATATTGGTGAAAATTACACCAGAATAATCAACGAAAAGAATTTTGAACGACTTTGCAAGTTGATAGACGAAGATAAACTATATTTTGGCGGAGTAGTTGATAAGAAAAATAGGTTTATTACACCAACAATTTTGAACAATGTTTCATTTGAAGATAAGATAATGGAAGACGAAATTTTTGGACCAATTTTGCCTGTAATAAGTTTTTTTAATTTTGATGAAGTAATCGAAAGGGTTAAAGAAAGACCAAAACCATTATCTTGCTATATTTATTCAAAAAACAAAAAAGATGTGAATAAATTGTTAAGAGAAATTTCGTTTGGAGGTGGAACTATTAATGATTCTATAATGCATTTGGCAAATAGCAGTCTTCCATTTGGAGGTGTTGGCTTTAGTGGAATGGGAAGTTATCATGGAGAAGCAGGATTTAAAACATTTACACATTACAAAAGTATTTTGGATAAATCAACTTGGTATGAATCAGGTTTAAAATATCCGCCTTATACAAAGAGAAAACTCAGTATTGTTAAAAAAATAATCAAATAAAAGACAGAAATTTGATAAATGAGTGAAATGAAAAATATAAAAAGAAACATGCATTTTTGGATATTTGGTCCTGAATATGGTTGTTTAACGAGAGAGATTCTTATTATTGAAAAGTATCTCAAAACAAACAACTATGAGATTACATTGTATATTCATAAAAATAATAATGAATTTGTAAAAAATATCTTTAAAGATAAGGTTAAAATAATAAG
>JAOZRH010000028.1 GCA_029931905.1 Fidelibacterota bacterium | reverse complement strand
AAGTTGAATCAAATTCTTTCGGAAAAATATTTCCTCCAAAATTCACCCAATTTGCAGGATAAATTGTATTCGATTCCTTTTCTTGTGTAAAAAAAGTCAAATATTTTGAATAAGTATCAATTCCTAATTTCTGCGATAACAAAGAATTAGAAAACATTATTAAAATTGAAATAGAGATGAATATATTTTTAATTATTTTTCTATACATTATAAATATTCTCTGTTTGATTGTTTCTGAAACGAAAAATATTCAGGCGAATGTTGAATTACATATTCCAAAATTTGTGGTAAAATAACAAAAAATATCAATGTATTTGCAATGATATGAATCAAATAAAACGGAATTCCAACAATATAAGTAGCTATAATTTGTTTAAAATCAAATCCAGAAGAAATTGGAAATGCAAGCGTTGTTAAGGAATCATAAATAACTGTTAAAATAAGCCCTACTATTCCAAATGATATACTTATTTTGACTCTATTATCATTGAAATATGGCATAATACTTCTAAAGCTAAACCCTGCTATGGCAACAATAATAAACCCGATAATTTGGGCTAATAATAGTGGTGGAAATGCCAATCCACTTCCGAATGGATTCAATGAACTAAAAACGAATTCACCTACAATTGCCACAATTAGTCCTCGTTTTAATCCAAATAGCAAACCAGATAAGAATGCGATAAGAATAGTAAATTCAATATTAGGAACGAATAAAAATACAAATCCAAGTCCCCAAAATAAAGCGAGGAATACTCCAACTTCACTGATTTTCTTATTTTTTTTTAATATTTCGAATACATTATTTTTCAATCTCATTTCCATTATTATTTTGCACTTTTTTATAGAGTGGTATTCGAAAATAATTGCTAAGTGAAGTCCAATTATTATCACCAATATCATTTGCAACAGCTTGATTATACATATTCATTCGTGAATCCAATTCATCAATATAATGTACAATAATTGCTTCTGGAATTGCTGGTTTCTTTGGAGATTGATATTCGTATTTTCCCTGATGAGAAAGTATAATATGTTCAACTTTCAAAGCCAGTTCCTTAGGGAATTTTTTTATCTTTTTAATTTCATTGTGAACCATTGAATATCCAATCGTAATATGACCTAAAAAATTTCCAGCATCCGTGTAATTATTATTAGGAAAGCCACTTAATTCAATTAATTTGCCAATATCATGAAGTAAAATTCCAGTTATAACCAAATCCTTATCTACTTTATAATTTTTTATCGCTGAAAGTCCTAATCTTAACATCGATTCCACATGTTCAATAAAACCACCTACAAAAGCATGATGTAATTTCATACTTGCAGGAAACTTTATAATATCTTCTTTGTTTTGATTGTATATTTTTTCTACTAATTCTTTTAAAAAAATATTATCTATATTATCAATTGCTTTTTGAATATTTTTCCACAATTTCCCAATATTTTTATCTGAAGTCGGTAGTAATAATTCCCACGAAAATCCCTTTTTATCAAATTCTTTCTCATCTATTTGAAATATTTTTTCAATATTTAACTGTTTGTTTCCATTAAATTCTTCTACAATTGCTCGAACACCAACTGCCATACCAATATTAATTTTTTCATTAATTTCTTTGGCATTATCCCAAACTTTTCCAGAAATCATTCCAGTTGCATCACTTAAAAAAATATCTAAATATAAATTATTTCCACGAGTCAATCTTAAATTTTTACTTCTAAGTAATAAATAGCTCCAGATTTCATCTTGATGTTCGTATTCTTTTATTGATTTTAATTTATTTTTTTTCGCCATAAAATAATTCCTCTAATCAATTTTTATTCAAATTATATTTAATTACAAAAATAAATATTCAATAATAATTACTAAAAACACTTTATTATAAATTATAAAACAACAATCTAAACTTCTAATTTTCCATTTTTATCAAATGTTTTCAATTGCCCATCAATAATTATTCCAGAGACTCCTCGATACCAAATGGATTCAAAAAATGGATTAAATATTGTAATATTTTCTTTTAATTCTTTTAAAATATTTGTTGTATCATGTACATCTTTTGACCAATCTGATGGTGCATTTTCCATTAATTTACTTGAATCTACGAGAATATACGATGGAACCTCTCGCTCATAAGCAATTCTCAATGCAGAATGTGTCCCAATTTTATTAACAAATCCTCCATTCCAATACCAATCAGTTCCCACTAAAACCATATCACTTGAATCAATAGCAAGCTCCATTGCGGCATCGGTATATAAAGAAACTGGAACATTTATAGTAGATAAATATTTTGCAAGAGCTGTACCCTCACAAACAGGTCGAGCTTCTGTTAATGAAACGGAAATTGGAATATTTTCTCTTGAAGCATTCATAATTGCTTTTCTAACAATCGAACTATGACTAAATGTAAACACCTTGTTGTGTTTTTTTATTAATTCTAATGATTTGTTGACTGTAGCTTCTATATTGGTATTTATTTTTTCTTCAAAAGCATCTAACAAATTTATCATATTCCCTTTATTTTCCATTAAATATTTATTAATGTTAGGAAAAATTGCTACTAATGGATGTGCTTTAATCACCATTTTATAAAATTCATTCATGTTTTCTTTTTTTTCATCATATGTTAGATCTTCACTCTCTGTAAAAAATCTTTTTAAAACATTAATATACTTAAATAATAAAGTTGTCGCACCAGCTTCTTGTTCCATTAACAATGCTTCAAATTCAGGATAATATTTCATAATTTTTTACCTCCTTTGGTAATTTCATCATATTCGAATTTTTATCTTGTATCAATTTCTTTTGAAATTTATACAATTTTTCTATCTCTTTCAATGAAGTGTTCATATTTCCTAATGCTCTTTCAGCTCTATCAAATTCACCCTTTCTGCGACTTAATTCCGCAATATAATAGTATATCATTGATTCGTTTTTTTCATCATTTTTTCGTTCTAATAAAATTCTACCGTAATGTTGAATAGCTTTTTCTCTATACTCATTTGCTTTTTCTAACATGTCATTATCATCATATAACCATGTAATTCTTAAATAACAATCAGCAAACAAATATTCTGAACTTTTTTTAATTTTTAATATTCTCAAATAATTTTCAAACAATTCATGTGTAGTTGGATTATTATCTAAAAAATTATTTAAATATTCATCAGATTCAACAAAATATCTTACTTCATTCAAATTTTCTGGTACAATTGAAAAATCGTGATCAATATAATAACAATTATGACAAATCAACAACCAATCATCTAATAAATCATCTTGAGTTGTATGAATTCTAAAATCAGAATCGATAGAATCAATTTGAAAAATATTCTCTTTTGGATTATTTGCTATTTTTTTTCCACATACAGGACATAAAACAATGTTTTCTTCATTTTCCATACTATTAATAAACTCTCTTTTTATTTACCATTTATTTTAGAATATAATATTTTAAATTTTAATTTTCAACCATTTCTTTTGTGGAAATTCTGTTGTAAACATTTTATTGATTATTTCAATCGCTTTTTTATGATTTTCCCATGCAACTTTATTTTTTGCTTCTTCGAATGTTAACCAATCATAATTATCATGTTCTTTACTCAATTTTACATTTTTATCTTTCACAACAGCTACAAATACAGGTACAAGATTAATTCTATCAAAATCAGCTTCATAAAAATTGCTCGTAAAATCCGCAACAAAAAACTCACTCGGATATAATCCCGTTTCTTCTTTTAATTCTCTTAATGCAGATTGCCATGCGGTTTCATTTTTTTCAATTTTTCCGTGAACACAATGATAAATCCCTTCATATTGCAATCCAACTTTTCGCTTCATAATCAAAAATTTTAATTCAGAATTATTACGATTTATTACCCAACAATCAATAACACGAGTTGTTATTTTAGTCATTTTAATATATCAATTTTTAGAAAGGTAAATCGTCATCATCTGCTTGAGAATCATTTGTAACCGTATTTGGTTTTGAAACATTTTGTTTTGAAATGTTCTGATTAGAACCATCTCCTCTTCCTAACATTGTAATTGTTTCAATCATTATATCGGTTGAATATCTATCGTTTCCATCTTTATCTTGCCATTTTCGTGTTTGTAATTTTCCATCAACATAAACCAAACGGCCTTTTGTGATATAATTACTGATATAATCTGCTGTTTTTCCAAATGCAACACAACGATGCCACTCAGTTTTATCACTATATTCGCTTTCGTTTTTTTTCTTAAATGTCTCATTTGTTGCAACACTAATATTTACAACATGTAAATTATTAGCAGTTGATTTTAATTCGGGATCCTGTCCTAAATAGCCCACTAAAATCACTTTGTTCATTGAATTCTTGTGCATAATATCCTCCTATTAATTAATTTGTACTTTTCTGAATTAATTTACTGAAATTTTTTAATCCATTATCTGTAGAAATAATAAAACCATAAAAACCTTTCAACTGATGACTTGCAATTATTGATTGATAAACTATATTTTTAGTATCTAATAATTGTTTGCCTTTAAAAACTACATTTCCACCTGCAACAATAATTTTTCCCTTTGATGGAATATTCAATATTTCATTATCCAACAAATAAGGTTTTGACATATCCGGGAAACGACTCCCATATTTTTCTTCATTTTTTCCAATTAGTGGATTATAACCTGAATTATTAATATGATTAATTACTGAAAACAATTCTTTCTCATTAACATTTTCATTTTCTTCGGTTACAACAACAATTTCACAACCATTGGTTTTATCAAAATATTCTTTCTGATTTAAATATTTATCGATTTGATAAAACTTCCAACCACTCGGTAATTCTATTTTTTCTTGTAACTTGTTTTTGGATATATTTATCCAACAATATTTATTTTCTGCTTCCAAAAATACCTCGACCAATTCTTATCATTGTTGCACCTTCTTGAAGTGCTATTTTATAATCATTTGTCATTCCCATAGATAGCTCGTTGAATTGAATATTTTCTGTTTCATGCTGTTTACTCAATTTTGCTAATTCTCTTAATTGTCTAAATGATTTTCTTATCTCACTCTCATCGGTTGTCAATGAGCTTATTGTCATCAATCCAACTATTTGAATATTTTTATATTTCTGAATTGCCAAAACAAATTTTTCAAACTCTGACACTTCAATTCCACCTTTACTTTTTTCACCAGAAGTATTTACTTCAATCAGACATTTTACATTACTTTTTAAATTATCAATCTTTTTAATAATTTTTTCTCTATCCACACTATGAATATAATCAAAATATTCAACTACTTTATTTACCTTATTGGACTGTAATTGTCCAATATAATGTCTCTCAATATTATCAAAATTTTCTTTCTCAAATTTGGCAACTGCATCTTGTATTTTATTTTCACCTATTGTTGTTATTCCGGCCTTTATCGATAATTTCATTTTCTCGATACCAAATGTCTTCGTCACTCCGATAAGTTTCACCTTTTGCGGATTTTTACTATATTTTTCAATATTTTCATTTATTACATTTATTCTATTAATGTAATCTTGTAATGACATTTTTATTCCTCTTCTTCATTCTCCACTTCTGCAACATAAGCAACAGCACTTAAATAATCTTTATCCTTCAAATTGATTAATTTTACACCCTGTGTGTTTCTTGAATAAGTGCTAATTTTATTTATTGGCATTCTAATCATCAAACCTTTACTTGAAATCAGCATTAAATCATCTTTTTCAACAACCTCTTTTAATGCAATCATTTTACCAACTTTTTTATTCGTCTTTAATGTTATCACACCTTTTCCACCACGGTTTTGAACACGATAATCTTTGATTTCAGTGCGTTTTCCCAATCCATTTTCACTAACTGCAAGAACTGTAACATCTTCACGACTTACAGTTACCATATCAACAACCTCATCATCTTTCCCTGATAATGTAATTCCTTTAACACCAGTTGAATTTCTACCAACTTCACGAACATCTTTTTCATGAAATCGAATTGCTTTTCCATTTCTTGAACCCAAAATAATATCTTGTTCTCCATTTGTAATTTTTACGCCAACAAGATCATCATTATCTCGAAGATTTATTGCAATAATTCCATTTACTCTTGGATTTCCATAAGCCGATAATTTTGTCTTTTTAATAATACCATTTTTTGTTGCCATAATGATACTTTTATCTTCTGAAAATTCTCTAACATTTAAGAATGCCTTAACTTTTTCACCTTTTTCTGCTTGTAATAAATTAACAATTGCTCTTCCACGAGTTGCACGACCAGATAGTGGAATTTGATGAACTTTCAACCAATATACCTTGCCAAAATCAGTAAAAAACAATAAATATTCGTGAGTTGATGCTATAAACAGATTTTCAACAAAATCTTCATCTTTCATACCAGCGCCACGCTTACCAACACCGCCTCGTCTTTGAGCACGATAACCACTAACAGCAGTTCTCTTAATGAATCCATTATGTGTAATCGTTATAGCCATATCTTCATCTGCAATCATATCTTCAACAGTAAAATCTTCACTATCTCCAATCATTTCAGTTCGTCTTTCATCGCCATATTTATTTTTTACATCTTCCAATTCATTTTTCATTATTTCCATTCTTTTGGATTTATTTTCTAAAATAAAATTTAATTTTTCAATTAATTTTAATAATTCCAAATACTGTTGAATAATTTTTTCTCTTTCCAAACCAGTTAATTTTTGCAATTTCATATCAAGAATTGCTTGGGCTTGAAGAACAGAAAATGAAAATCTTTTAATTAAATTATTCCTAGCATCAGAAGCACTAGCAGATTTTTTGATTATTATAATAACTTCATCAATATTATCTAATGCAATTTTCAAGCCTTCCAAAATATGAGCTTCTGCTTCCGCTTTTTTTAATTCATATTTTGTTCTTTTTACGATAATTTCATGTCTAAACTCAATAAAATGCATTAATGCTTCTTTTAATGGTAAAACCTTTGGAATTCCATTAACTAACGCCAACAAAATAATACCAAAAGTTCCCTGTAATTGAGTATGTTTATAGAGATTATTTATTACGACCTCTGGAATTGCATCTCTTTTTAATTCATAAACAATTCTAATTCCATCTTTATCTGACTCATCTCTTAAATCACTAATATCTTCAAGAACCTTATCTCTAATCAATTTGGCTGTTTTTTCTAAAAGATTACTCTTATTTACTTGAAATGGGATTTCTGTAACTACAACTTGTTCTCTATTATTTCGTACTTGTTCTACACTTGCTCTTGCTCTAACTGTAATTTTTCCCTTTCCGGTTTCGTATGCTGATTTTAATCCTATTGAACCAAAAGCCATTCCACCTGTAGGGAAATCAGGGCCCTTTACAAACTGCATTATTTGAGAAATATCAAGATCAGGATCATCAACCAATGCAATAAGCGCATCAACAATTTCATTTAAATTATGCGGTGGGATATTAGTCGCCATTCCAACAGCTATTCCAGAAGCACCATTAATTAATAGTGTTGGAACTTTTGTTGGAAGTACTGTTGGTTCCATTAAGGATTCATCAAAGTTAGGAACAAATTTAACAGTTTCCTTATCAATATCACCCAACATATCGCTCGCAATTTTTTGCATTTTTGCTTCTGTATATCTCATAGCAGCAGGATTATCTCCATCAATTGAACCATAATTCCCCTGCCCATTGACAATTAAATATCTCATCGCAAAATCTTGAGCCATTCGCACCATTGCAAAATACACAGATGAATCACCGTGTGGATGATATTTTCCAAGTACTTCACCAACTATACGAGCTGATTTTTTATATGTTTTATTATATTGCAACCCTAAATCATGCATACCATAAAGTATTCTTCTATGTACAGGTTTCAACCCATCTCTAACATCAGGTAATGCACGAGAAACGATAACGGACATAGAATAATCTAAATACGCATTTCGTAATTCTTCTTCAATATCTATTTGTATTGTTCTTTCATTCGCCAAAATCACACCTTTATAATTTTATATATCTAAATTTTTAACATATTTCGCATTCTTCTGAATAAAGTCTCTTCGTGGTTCAACCACTTCACCCATTAAAATTGAAAACATTCGATCAGCACCTGCAGCATCTTCAACAGTAACTTGTTTTAAAGTACGATATTCTGGATCCATAGTAGTACTCCATAATTGTTGTGGATTCATTTCTCCCAACCCTTTATATCGAGAAATCGTAATTTTATTATTACTCTCCTTTCTCCATCTACTTACGATACCTTCCATTTCATCATCATTAAACGCCCATTGTTGTTTTTTCCCTCGTTTAATTAAATATAAAGGCGGTTGGGCAATATAAATATAACCACCCGTTACCAAATTATTCATATGACGAAACAAAAAAGTTAAAAGCAATGTTCTGATATGAGCACCATCAACATCCGCATCAGTCATTAATATTATTTTATGATATCTTAATTTTTCAACATCAAATTCATCTTGACCAATTCCAGCACCAAATGCAGTTATCATTGCACGAATTTCTGTATTCTTTAACATTTTTTCCATTCTAGCCTTTTCTACATTGAGAATTTTTCCTCTCAAAGGTAAAATTGCTTGAAATCGTCGATCTCTTCCTTGTTTTGCTGAACCTCCAGCAGAATCACCCTCGACAATATATATTTCACTTAATGCAGGATCTTTTATGGAACAATCTGACAATTTCCCTGGCAAACCTCCTCCATCAAAAATACTTTTTCTACGAGTAAGATCTCTTGCAGCCTTTGCAGCTTCCTTTGCTCTTGCAGCAATCATACTTTTTTCTATTATTTTTTTAGCAATACCTGGGTTTTGTTCAAAATATTCATTTATTCCCTCAGAAACGATACTGTCAACAATTCCCTTAACCTCACTATTTCCTAATTTTGTTTTTGTCTGCCCCTCAAATTGTGGTTCTTGAACTCTCACAGAAATTATAGCAGAAATACCTTCTCTCGTATCATCACCAGAAAGTGAAAAATTCTTTTGCTTCATCTTTTTGAATAAATTATTCTTTGAAGCATAAATATTAAACGAACGAGTTATCGCTGTTTTTGCTCCAGTCAAATGCGAGCCACCTTCAACTGTATTTATACAATTCACAAAAGAAAAAAATCGCTCTGAATAACTATCATTATATTGAAAAGCAAATTCAACCTCAACATCATCATTCTCTGATGCAATATATACAGGTTCTGGATGTAAAGTACCTCTCGTTTCATTAATGTATTTTACAAATTCTTTAATTCCACCCTCATATTTAAATGATTCTTGTAAATCATGAATTTCATCTTTAATTGAAATTTTAATATTTTTATTTAGAAATGCAAGTTCTCGCATCCTTTCAACAACAATATCAAAATCAAAATCAGTTGTTGGAAATATTTCTGGATCTGGAATAAATTTCACCGTAGAACCTGTTTTTACTGATTTACCAATTACTTTTAATTCCGTTACAGGATTACCTTTTTCATATTCTTGTTGAAATACCTTTCCCTCTCTGCTGATTTCTACAATACATTTACTTGACAATGCATTAACAACAGAAACTCCAACACCATGTAAACCCCCAGAAACTTTATAACTACCTTTGTCAAATTTCCCACCAGCATGAAGCTGAGTCATAATTACTTCAACACCAGGTTTTTTTTCAGTTGGATGAAGATCTACTGGCATACCTCTTCCATCATCTGACACACTTACCATATTATCGGCATGAATTACAACTTCTATATGCGAACAATATCCAGCTAATGCTTCATCAATAGAATTATCAACAACTTCATAAATTAGATGATGTAATCCTCTTTTAGATGTGTCTCCAATATACATCGCTGGTCTTTTTCTTACCGCCTCAAGTCCCTTTAAAACAGTAATTTTACTTGCTTGATATGTTTCCTTTTTTGTCATTTTCTCTCTCTTTATGAATAACTTTTTATAAAAATTTTATATCACTAATAATTTCACTTTTAAATTCATTTTTGTATTTTATTAATATATCTTGTTTTAACATTACTAACTCATTTCGCCAAACGCTATTTTTTACTTTTACAATTAATTTTCCACTAACAATGTTAACCGGAGTAGTCACATTTGAAATTCTTTCGCCAACTATTTTTGACCAAACTTTAATCGCTTTATGCTCACTAACTGCTGTTTCACCTGCGACATTTTTTATAATATCCCAATATATATTTTCCATCTTTTTCATACTCTATAATTTAATAATTTTTTAACAAATAAGCACTATAAAAATGATAATTATTGTTGATATTCTACCTATTTTTAAATCAATTTATTAATCAAATCAACAAATTTATTTTTACTTATTAAATAGAGCTATTGTTATAGAAAAACTATGTTATACTTAACGAATAATTTTCTTTTTTCTCTAATCTTGTTCTTATTATTACCCAAAAATAATAAAATAATAGTGCAATAAATATTCCATAAAACATTCCTAAAAAAACATCTAATGGATAGTGTTTACCAACATATATTCTAGAATATCCAACTAAAAATGCCGATAAAAAATAATAATATCTATACTTAAAATAAAATATCGCAAGTAAAGTCGCGACTGCAAAAAAATTCGTCGCATGATTAGAAGGTAAAGACCATTTTCCACCCTTACCTGTTAATATTCTAATATTTTCTAAAGCCATTTTTGTATTTGAGTTAACAATTTCATAGTATTTCATTGCTCTCGACGGGCGAACTCTTTTAATATTCGGTTTTAACCAATTGTAGGCAGAAAAATCTGTAAACCCTACAGTTATAATTAGTAAAACTAAAACAATCTTCCCTCTTTTATTATCAAAAAATAATGCAAAAATTATAAATGCTAATAATGGGGCAATCCAAAATAATTTTCCAGTTATTAATACAAAAAATATATCTAAAATCGGATGAATCAATTTTTGATTAATTAAAATAAATAATTGATAATCTATATTTTGTAAAAATGTAATCATAATATTTTTTATTATCCTAAATTGTACAAATTATATTCACTTGATTGTGCAATTTCTAATACAATTTGTTTCTATAATTTAATTAACAATGAAATAATTTTCTTTGATTTATTGTAATTAATTCTAATAAATCAAATATTCAATTGTATTATTTTACGCTTTCTTTTTTAGGAATACCATTTGATGATGGTTCTTCAGTTGTATTTTGTTTAAGCTCTTGAATTTTTTTATGATAATCATTTTCATTGTCAATTATTTCAAACAATTTATATATGCCTGCTTTTTTCATACAACTAACGATTTTTGGTTGAGGAAAGACGATTGTGCATTTTCCACCTTTACCCTGTGAATATCTTTTTGCAAGCAACAATGTACCAAGGCCATCACTATTGTTAATTTTTACTCGTTTGCAATCTAATAAAATATTCTTTACATTTTGTTTTGATAGTGCTGTTGAAAGTCCTCTTTTATATTGAATAATTCCCAACTCACTCAATACTATATCTCTTGCCTTAAATATTATTGTATCATTAAAATACTTGCTTGTAAAATACATATTATTCCCAATCTATTATTATTTATTTTCTATCATTTCTAAGTTTGCTCTTGGTAATAACGCTTCTTTATTTGCCTCATTAATTTTAATTTTAGCAACACGAGCAAACGACCCCGATTCTAATTTTTGCAGTTTATGTGGAAGCCCTGTAACTGTTCCAATCATTCCAAAATATGGTGCTCTAATAATTCTTACCTCAGTTCCAATATCCATTCCCAATATTTCTTGATTTTCAGAAGCTTTTTTAGCATCTGGTTTTACAGGTATAATTACTTCTGGACGAATAACTCCAGCTCTAATTTGTGTCGCACCATTTATTGAAGCAATGTCACCTTCGTGTTTTTTCAACAAATTAAATGTTTGTTTCGCCATGTGAATTTTACCAAATCCTTCTGTCAAAATTAAAGTTGTTTTGATATCTTCCTGTCCAGTTATTGCAACTCCAATATCATATCCGATAATTTTTTTAATATCATTATAGTTAAAACCACCAACAACTATTCCTTTCGCGCCAACTTTAATTGCTTTTTGAAATGCTGAATGTGTTAAAAATGATCCACCAACAATAATTTTATCTTTACAACTTTCATCAATCATTTTTTCTTCGATTGGACTATTTTCACCATCAGTTATAATTTTCAATTCGCCTCTTCTTTCGCCACCTATTCCAAAAATTCCTTGAATAAATGCAGCTTGTGTTTTTACAACAACACCTTCATCTGAAATAATTTCATCTACCACTCCATTTACATAAGCATTTATTGCAACTGGAATTGGTTTTTCTCTTAAAATTGCCTGCCCTGTAATATGCGAGAATGAATCCAAAGTTCCATCAATTGGTGAATGTACAGTACTTTTAAAAAACCCGAATATTCCATCTGTTTGTGCTATTATTTCACCTTTGCTAATACTATCGCCCTCGGATTTCTTCATAAAATCTTTTATATCTGCAGGCTCTATATTTAATTTATTTGCAATATTTGTAGGTACAATATTTCCCGGCAAATGTGTTTTTGCAACTTCATCGGTTGCTTTAACTTTTTCACCAACTTTCTTTAATATCTCACCCTTTAAAGGTAATTGTCTTGCTTTTTTAACTGTTGTATTTGGTACTACTTTTAAACCTGGAACATAAGCATGTGCCATTTTATCCTCCTATTATCTTAATAATAGATATTTATTAAATTTAATTTTCATCATATTCTTCTATTGCTTTACTCCATTCTTGCAATTTTTCCACTCGTTCTTTTGGATCTTCTGGAATTACAAATGGTCGTCTTCCTCTTGCATCAATTATCACTCCAACCGATCCACCAAAAACTTCTGTTTTTACAGCTTCGCCAGGACCTGATCCGACATCAACTTTTCTACCAACTGGCGTAATCAGTGCTGAAATTGCTTCATAAGGTGCTTTTACTAATAGTAATTCACCATACTTCATTGTTTTGTCAAATTTTGTTCCATCTGGTAAATCCATTTTTACATTAACATAATCTTTTCCAATTTTTCCCTTTCCAACTGGAGCAATACAAGTTCCCAATCTAATCAAACAATCTTTATTAAATACTTCTGTTGCAGCATGTTCATTCACACTTGCCAAAACACCAAGATGTGGCATCATAAAAATCGAATCAACTGCAATTTGTGTTACACCTTCAGGTAAAAATGCATCTATCATCATCTTTGCAGCTTGATTTCTTTTTGGAGCATGTGAAAGAACTCCACCACTTCCAACCATCAAATCCAAGTCCATCATATCAACTAATGTTACACCTGATGAAGTTTGTTCAAATGCATCTGAAATTGTTCTCTCTTTTTGAACTCCCTTTAATCCAACTGCAAATGATTTATGTTGTTTAAATGATAATCTTAATGCTTCTCTTGCAATTGCTTGTTCTAATTTCAATTCCTCTAATGACTGTGGAATTGTTGTTGGACGAATCATTTTATTTCCAATTCTATTTCTTAAATCAACTTCATCAATTTCAAAAGGAACCCATCTTTGAATATTTGGCAATGTTGCTTCTGCCAATACATTTGAAATCGAATAACTCATTCCAAGATTTGCACTTACAGTTCTATTAAATACAGGAACTTTAGTTTCTAAATCTTTAAATACAGAAAAAATATCAGTAGTAGCACCACCAATATCAACTCCAACAACTGTAATGTCTTCGTTTTTTGCAATAACTTGCATAATATGTCCAACTGCACCTGGAGTAGGCATAATTGGAGCATCTGTCATTGCCATTAATTTTTTATATCCCGGAGCTTGAGCCATAACATGTTCCATAAATAGATCGTGAATTTTATCACGAGCTGGATCAAGATTTTCGCTTTCTAATGTTGGTCGTAAATTTGGAACAACACTTAAATCACTAATTTCATTCAAATTCTTTACAACTTCTCCAGCTGCTTTTTTATTTCCAGCATAAATAACTGGCAATTTATAATTCATGCCTAATCGTGGTTGTGGATTTGCTGCCTTAACTAATTCAGAAAGTTCAACAACTGTTTTGATATTTCCTCTATCAGTTCCACCAGAAAGTAAAATCATATCAGGTCTTAAATGTCTAATTCTTGAAATTTTTTCGTGTGCCAACCTTCCATCATTTGCGGCGATAATATCCATTACAATTGCACCAGCTCCAAGTGCTGCTCGCTCTGCAGATTCCGCACTCATCGCTTTAACTAATCCGGCAACCATCATTTGTAATCCACCACCAGCAGAACTCGTTGAAATATAAATATCAACACCAATTTCACCTTCTTGTGGAGTAATAATTTTATCTTCATCTAATAACTTTCTACCACGAATTTCTTCAATTTCTTTTACACTATTTAGTACACCACGCGTTACATCTTCAAATGGTGCCTCAACAGTTGTTGGCGCTTCACCTCTTGTAGACAAACGATAAACTCCATTATCTTGCCTCTCAATTAAAATAGCCTTTGTTGTTGTACTACCACAATCAGTAGCTAAAATCGATTTAATTTCTTTTTTTACCACTTTTGACCTCTATTATTTTGCCATTAAATTTGTTTTTTAAACACAGTAAGATAATAAATTAATTTATAAATCGCAAACATAAATATAAGCAAAATATTGGTGCAGATAATGCTAACGAATCAAATCTATCTAAAATTCCACCATGTTCCATTAATATATTTGAAGAATCTTTTACACCAACTGTTCTTTTAATTTTGGATTCTACCAAATCTCCCATTTGACCGAAAACACCTGTAATTATTGCCATAATCATATAATCCCAAATATTGAAAAAATGAACAATATTAAATTTGTAGGCAATTAAAAATACAATTACACTTCCAAAAAATCCCGCTATTGTACCTTCCCACGATTTATTTGGACTAACGGAAGGAAATATTTTATGCTTTCCATAAGCAACCCCAAAAAAATATGCAAACATATCACAAATCCAAATACCAATAAATAATAATATTCCAAGTGTCCAACCAGTACTATAAGGAATATTTCCCAATTTTGGAAATTCTCTAATTAAAATCAGTGAACCAACACTTAATGCCGGATAAATAAAACTTCCTATACTCAAAAATAAATTCTTAATATAATTTTTTTCATAAAATATCATTAAAATTATAGAGTTTAAGGAAAATAATAGAAAAATCAATAAAACAACAAACATAAATTTATTGTAATATAATGCTAAAACCCCCAACATTGAAATAATGATATTAACAACCTTTAATACCGTTGAAGGAAATTTTGTAATATTAAATAATTCCCACAATGATAGACCCACTACAATCATCATAAAACCAAGAAAATAAAATTTTCCAAAATATAGCAACACAATAACTGATGGTGCATAAAGCACTGATATAAAAATCCTATTTATTAATTTTTTATTCATTTTAACCTCTAATTTATTTTACTTTTCCAAAAATTTCAATTGCTTCTTTTGTATCATCATCGCCAACTTCTGCATTTGCAATTACACTTCTCATTTCTTTCGTTGGCTTTGTGACAGTATCACTTCTTAAATCTATTATTTTCATTTATTCTCGCTTTCCAATTTCTATTTAATCTTTTCTTTTAGAATATTTTCAGCAACTTTTAATCCATTAATTTTGCCCGCATCAATCCACTTTGAATTTGAATGATCAAAACTTTGCAATTTATTTTCTTTTGCTATATCCAAATATAATTTAATTATTGAAAATTTTTCTTCCGTTGGCATTAATTCAAAAATCTTGGAATTTATTATGTGAATTCCACTGAAAGCCAATTTATAATATTTTTCTGATTTTCTAATAATTATTTCTTCACCACTTTTTTCATTTCGCCAACCACACAATACTTTATTTTCATTAAATAACAAATATCTCGACGACTTCCGTTTACGAACTGCTAATGTTACAATTGCATTATTTTTTTTATGCTGTAACATCATTTTTCCTAAATCAATATCCGAAACAATATCAACATTGTATAATAAAAAATCCTCATTACCAAAAAATGAACTTACTTTTTTTAAACCTCCACCAGTATCTAACAGTTGCTCACTTTCATCAGAAATTGTAATATTAGCTGAAAAATTATTCTCACTAATAAACTTTTTAACTTTTTCAGAAAAATGATGAACATTAATAATAATATCATTAAATCCAAATCGAGAAACAGTTTCTATTGCATTTTCTAATAGAGTAATTCCATTGATTTCAACTAACGCTTTTGGAATATCATTAGTTAGTGGTTTTAATCTCGTGCCTAATCCAGCTGATAATATCATTGCTTTCATTTACATCTCATTTTTTTGCGTCAAGTTCTCTATGCTGTAAAATAATAGAAACATCATATTTATTTTGTAAATGATCAGATAATTTTTCTGCAGAATAAACCGAACGATGTTGTCCACCAGTACATCCAAAATTCACCAATAAATCTGTAAAATTTCTGCTAATATAATTTTCAATAGTTCCATCAACTATATTAAATACATTTTGTAGAAAATTATTAATTTCTGTTTTTTCTTCTAAATATTTTTTAACAGCTTCATCTTTTCCAGTCAACGGTTTATACTTATCAATTCTACCTGGATTCATAATTCCTCTACAATCAAAAACAAATCCGCCACCATTTCCTTTTGCATCACCTGGAATCCCATTTTTATAAGCAAAACTATTTATACGAATTGTCATATTATTTTTTTCTTTTCCAATCGTTCTCAACCATTTTGATTTTACAATATTATTCAATGCTTCTAATAATACAGGAATTTTTAAAGGCAATTCAACATTTTTCAAAATAAATTCCATATTTTTTATCGCAAAAGGAATACTCTTTAAAAAATGCTCCTTTCTCTCATAAAAACCTCTAAATCCATAAGCACCCATCGCCTGCATTATTCTAATTAAAACATATCCATAATATTGTTGTATAAATTTTTCCTTATCAATCTTTATATATTTTTGCAACTCATCAATGTAATGATTTAATAACTCTTTGCGAATATGTTCTGGAATATTTGCCTTTGCATCATAAAGTAATGAAGCAACATCATATTGTAATGCTCCTTTTCTTCCACCTTGATAATCAATAAAATATACTTTATCTTCTTTGAGCATAATATTTCGCGACTGAAAATCTCTAAATAAAAAATAATCATTTTCATGCTTTAAAAGATAATCACATAATTTATGAAAATCATCTTCCAACAATTGTTCATCAAAAGAAACATTGGCAAGTTTAAGGAAATAATATTTAAAATAATTCAAATCCCACATCATTGATTGACGATCAAATGAGTGTCGTGGATAACATTTCGAATAGTCAATATTCTTGTCAACTTCAATTTGAATTTTTGGCAATATACTTAATACATTTTTATAAACATTAATTAACTCTCCTGGAAAAATTCCCTTTTGATATACTTTTGATAAATAATTAAATAATGTTGTATCACCCAAATCTTCTTCAAGATAAACATTTTCATCAATATTTGTATCATAAATTTTAGGAACATTTAAATTATTTTCTGAAAATTTTTCAGTGAACTCAAGGAAAGCAATATTCTCTTTTTTGTCTAAATTAAAAACACCAATGGCAGAATTATTACCACTTGTAATACGATAATATTCTCTTGCCGAACCAGATCGTGCTAATCTTGTAATATTTTTTACTTTTTCGTTAAACTGTTTTTCAAAAATTTCTATTAATAATTGTCTTGTTTTTTTATTCATTTTATTGCCTATTAAGTCCCACTTATTTACTTATCTTTTTAACCAATGCTCTGGATTTAAATTTTGTTTTTCATCCCATATTTCAAAATGAAGTTTATCTCCATTTATTGAACCACTATCGCTCACTTCTGCTATTGTTTGACCAGATTTCACATAATCGTTTTCTTTAATTTTGATTCCATCAACATGTGAATATACTGTATAAAAACCATTTTCATGAAAAATAATAATAGTATTTCCATATCCACGAAGCCATGTAATTGATGTTATCATACCATCCATTACCGATTTGACATTTGTTCCTTTTCTTGCCTGAATATCAATACCCGAATTTTCTATAACAGTATTTAATTCTGGATGCTTCTCTTTACCAAATTTTGAAATTACTCTTCCTTTTACAGGCCAAGGAATCTGCCCTTTAGCATAACTTTTTACCCATTTATTTTGCTGTAATTCTCTTTGTCTTTTTAATTCAGCTAAATATTTTTTTTTATTTGTCTTAATTTCATCAATCATACTGTTAATTTTTTTCCGAGATTCTTCCTTTTGATTTAATAATTCTATAAGTGCCAATCTATTTTTTTTCACTTTCCGTAAACTATTTGCTCGATTCTTTTTCATACTACTAAGATTTGCTTCTTCTTTTTTAAAATCATTTATCGTAGTTACTATTTCTTTTTTACTGTTATATATTTGAACTGTCTTTTTCTCAATATCTTTTATCAATGATTTAATTTTGATAAATATTTTTTTATCAATATCATTTATAATTTGCAAATATTTTAAACGATAAAACAATTCATTTGTATTTTCCGAATTAATGATATACGAAAAAATATCATCTTCATAATCCATATAACAGCGTTTAACCCTGTTTTTATATCGTTCTTTTAATTTTTCTTTTTCAATTATCTGTTTGTCCTTATTGGATTTTAGAACCGATAATCTTTTTTTTTGTAATTCTAATTTTATATTTTGAGTATTAATTTTTTTTTTTGTCAATGAAATTTCATACTCTGTTCGATTTAACTGTTCAAACAATGAATTTTCTGCTTGTTCTTTTTTTTGAATGTTATTTCTCAACTGTTGAATTTCATTATCAATATTTTGTAATTCTAAATTTCTGTTTTTAAT
>JAOZRH010000141.1 GCA_029931905.1 Fidelibacterota bacterium | reverse complement strand
CACTTATTTCAACTATTGCATACATAATATTTCCTACTCCTTATTCTCAAAATTTTTCAGTATTAAATTTATTAAATTATTTATAAAAAGTCAAGGTTAATCAATATTTTTTATTTTATTGTTAATATTCTATAAAAGTATTAATTCTTTTGGTGATTTTGTTATTACTTCATGACCATCTTTTGTAACAATCACATCATCTTCTATTCGCAATCCACCCCATTGTGGAATATATATTCCTGGCTCAATAGTTATAACATTATTTTTTACAAGCGGTTTTTCATTTTTCTGACTTATTCTTGGCTCTGCATGCACGACAAGCCCAATCCCATGTCCCAAACCATGACCAAAATAATCACCATACCCCTTATCTGTTATATATTTTCTGGAAATAGAATCCAATTCCTTTCCTGTAATTCCGGGTTTTACATTTTCAATACCTTTCATCTGAGATTTTAATACAATATCATAAATTTTCTTTTGCTTTTCATTAGGTTGACCTATAAAAACAGTTCTTGTCATATCACCATGATAACCATTGTAAACAGCACCAAAATCCATTGTAATAAATTCATTATTGGCAATTTTTTTATTTGATGGAGTGTGGTGTGGTTTCGCACCATTTATGCCAGAAGCGACGATTGGAGCAAAACTATCTTCGTTATCGCCCATTGTTTTTGAATAATATGATATTTTTGATGCAATTTCTTTTTCAGTTACACCGATTTTAATTTCTTTAATTATTTTATCAAAAACTTTGTCTGTTATTTCGGCTGCCATTCTTAAAGAATCTAATTCACTTTCATCTTTTACTGATGCAATATTTTCTAATAACATTGGATTATTTACAAATTTTGTGTTTGGAAAATATTTTTCAAGATTTTTATATTGATCAAATACGATATTATTCCCTTCAAAACCAATATTTTGATTATCCAATAAAACATTTATATCTTTTAATTTTTGCATTAAACTACCAGATTCAGCAACATGAATTTCAAAATTTTTAACTTCCATTTTGCTTTGAGATTTATATCTAAAATCTGTAAAAAAATATTGTTTATCTATTGTTACAAAACACAATCCATTTGAACCAGTATATCCACTTAAATATCTAACATTACTCAAATCAAAAACTAAAAAACCATGTAAATTATTTTTTTTTATAAAACTTTTAACTTCTTCAACCCTATTTACCATAATTTACACCTTTCTATAAATAAATCATTTTTTATTTTCAATGAGCTCATTAACCTCATCTATTGCTTCTATTATTTTTTCTCTATTTTTATTTCCACTTTGTTTTTCTAGTTTATATAAAATATCGAGAGCTTCTTTGTAATATCCCTGTTTAATATATAAGTTTGCTATTGTTAATGTCTCAACATTCACTCTTTTTCTATTAGAATTGCCATTATTAGTTGAAATATCTTTACCATGCTCTTCAATAAATTTATTTTGAGGATTATCGGATTCTGCATCAACATCAGGCAATATAATTGGAGTTATTTTTCTTTCATTTTTAGAATTTTTCTCTTTTTTATATCTTTCTCCATTCGCTTCCAATTCTTTGACCAATTCACTTAAATATTTATTTTCTTTCTGTAATTCTTTTGTCGATAAAATATGTGGTGATTTTTTCATTTTTTGTAGATTTGGCTCAGTATTAAAACATGGAATAATTTTTGAATGCTCTTCAATAAATGAACGCATATTTTTATTATCTGGTTTTACAGACAAAATTAATTCATAAAAATATTTTAACTCACCAATAGAATAAGATGCTTTATTTAGCTCAAGCAATCTTTCTACAACTACGACAAAAGATGGATCTCTATCCAGTATATTTGTGTACTGTTTAATTGCAATTTCAATATTTCCAATTTTTTGATTACAAACTGCTCTTAGATATTCAACAATATTATTTTTTGATATTGCAAAATCCGTAGATTCAATTAAACAGTGAGCATCATCAACTTTACCAACTTTTAATAGTTCGGATACCTGATTATAAATGTTCACTATTTTTAAATTCATTTTACATTTTGCTCGAAATAACTACCAATCAATTAACTCAAAAATTTACCACTAATTTTAAAGAATAATAACAAAGATATCAACAAAAAAAGTATTTATTTTTATATCAATATATTTTTAAAAATACCTATCTTAAAAAGCATAAGAAGCACCAATTATTATTCCCGGTGTAAAAGTGTTAGCGTTTCTCCCTTGTCTAAAATTATATCCTAATCCCAATTCCCAAAAGAAATTATCCATAACTAAAAAATCTACACCTAATCCGGCTCCAACACTAGCTATACTTTTTTCTTCATATTCCATAGATGAATAACCATATCCACCTGCAACAAAAATAAAAAGTTTAGATAATTTCGTCATATGCAAAATGTGATGATATTCAGCTCCAATATTTATTATTTTATTTACTGAACCAGCATCTGATCCTTTATCTTTATTATAATAAAAAAACGAAACTAATTTTAAATCAGTTTTTTGGTCCATTCTAACCGAATACGAAATTCCATAACTGGAAACACTTGACACTGAGACTCCAATATATTTTTTATAAGATGAAATGTCATCTGAAATCAGTTCTTTTTGTTTTTTGGAATCACTTTTACAAAAAAGTAATGAGCTTACAAATAACAATAAAATTAAAACAATCATTTTACTAAATTTCATTTAAATTCTCCTTTTTTTCTTGATTAACTAATTTAATACCATCTTTCTCAATTGTAATAAGTTGTTTTCTATATAAAGTGCCAATCGCTTTTTTAAATGATTTTTTGCTTTCATTAAACATTTTATAAATAACTTGTGGTGAACTTTTATCGGTAATTGGTAAAAATCCACCTTGATTATTTAATTCCTTTATAATTATATCTGCAAGATTTACAACTTTCTCAAATCCCGCTTTATTTAAGCTAAGATCAATTTTATGATCATCTCTAATTTTTTTAACAAATCCATTAATTCGTTGCCCTTTTTTTAATTTCTGAAAAACATCGTCTTTAAATATCAAACCTCTATATTTTCCATCAACTATCGCATTATATCCCAAATCTGTCCTACTATAAATTAGTAATTCAACTGCCTGACCTTCTTTCAATTCTTCTGGAATTTCATTTAAATGCTTGTTTGTTTTCATTGTTGCAACAATACGATTACTTTTTTCATCTAAATAAATATAAACAATATACGATTGTTTCTCTTCCATTTTATGTCTCTGCTCTCTAAATGGAACGAATAAATCTTTTGATAACCCCCAATCTAAAAACGCTCCAATTGAATTAGCAGAAACCACTTTTAAATAAGCAAACTCACCAACTTGTGCATAAGGAACTTCCGTTGTAGCAATTATTCTATCCTCAGAATCAAAATAAATAAAAACATCAATCATATCTCCTACATCACAATTTTCCGGAACATATCGAGTTGGAAGTAATATTTCATCTAAATTATCTCCATCAAGATATACACCAAAATCAACTTTTTTATTAACTATTAATTTATTTATTTTTCCTATTTCTATCATAACAAATTCTCTTATTTTAATTTATATTTTTATTATATCATTCCTTCATCTGCGAAACTATAATATTTGTTTCCTGCAATAATTAAATGATCCAGAACCTTAATACCAATTATTTCTCCAGATTGAACTATTTTTTTTGTAATAGCAATATCTTCTTTACTCGGTTTTTCATTCCCACTTGGATGATTGTGCATTAAAATAATTCCTGCAGATAAATTATCTATCGCAATTTTAAAGATTTCTCTTGAATGAACTACAGAACCATTTAAATGACCAGAACTAACAATAACATCTTTATATATACGATTACTACTATTCAATAAAAGTATTTTAAAAATCTCATTATTCAACAGAGAAAGCTCACTACCATATATCTTTGCTACATCTGATGGTGAAGTTATTTTAGGTGATTTTTCATTCATATCAGTTTTCGAAAATCTTACTCCTAATTGAAAAGCCGATGCAATTGTAACAGCTTTTGCTAATCCTATTCCGTTAATTTTTTGTAACGCAGGAACTGTCATTCTTCCTAATTTTGATACTCCACCAACTTCAGATATTATCTGTCGTGCGATATCAACAGCAGTTTTATTTTTCGTGCCTGTTCTAATTAATATTGCAATCAATTCTGCATCAGTTAATTTGTCCGCTCCAAATTTTTCTAATTTTTCACGAGGTCTATCCTCAATCGGCCAAGAACTAATTGCATTATTATTTTTAGTATTTTCGTTTTTTTTCATTAATCTCTAGGATTATTTTTAAACCAATTTTTGATATACTGATTTATTATTTTTGTTGAAGTTCCGGGACCATATATTTCAGCAACCCCTTCTTTTTTTAATAATTCAACATCATCAGAAGGAATTACGCCACCACCAATCAATAATACATCATTAATTTCATTTTCTTTCATAAGCTTCACTATTTTAGGGAATAGTGTCATATGAGCACCAGATAATATGGAAATTGCTATTACATCTGCATCTTCTTGGAGAGCTGCATTCACAATCATTTCCGGTGTTTGTCTTAATCCCAAATAGATTACTTCCATTCCATCATCACGAAAAGCATTTGCTAAAACCTTTGCTCCTCTGTCGTGACCGTCTAATCCCGGTTTCGCTAAAATAATTCTAATTTTTCTTTCCATTTTTCCTCCAAAAATTAATTTAGATTTCATGATTTATTTAATTACATTTTTTCTTATAATATCATCTAAAACAAAAGTTACAGGTCCATCATTAACTAAAGAAACATTCATATCTGCTCCAAATTCACCTGTTTTAATTTCAATATCGTGTTTCGATAATTCACCTATAAAGTAGTCGTATAAATCTTTGCCTTTTGTAGGTGATGCTGCTTTTATAAAACTCGGTCTCCTTCCCTTCAACCAACTGCCACAAAGTGTAAATTGAGAGACAATCAATACTTGCCCCTTCACATCTTTCACAGACAAATTCATTTTATTATTTTCATCTGAAAAAATTCTAAAATCTACAATTTTTTTAACAAGGAAATCAACATTGCTTTTTTCATCATTTTCAAATACACCGAGAAAAATTAACAATCCTTTTTCGATTTTGCTAATTATTTTATTATTTATTTCAACAGATGCTTTTTTTACTCTTTGTAATACTGTTATCATTTTTTTTGTTTATAAAGTGATTATTCTTATTAATCTGTTTAAATTATATTTTAAATAATATTTTGATTGGTTCTAATTATTTTTTGTATCTGTATTTTCAACTCGGGAATCTTATTTTTTATTACATCCCAAATAATATAATAATTTACACCCATATAATCATGGATTAATCTATCTCGCATTCCAGCCATATTTTTCCATTGAATTTCCTGCCATTTGTATTTAATATCACTGGGAATTTTTTTTGATGCT
>JAOZRH010000027.1:12347-19267 GCA_029931905.1 Fidelibacterota bacterium | reverse complement strand
TAACAGTTGGATTGGGTATCCCTTATAATAAATTCAAAGGTCGAATTGATTTAGCATTTGTTTTGGAACAAAATTCTGGAACAATATATGATGAACAAAGTATTGAGGCAATAAATATTGATGAGACGGTTTATCGTTTTGAGATTTCGTTATTGACAATAGAAAAATGGTTTAATACTAGAGGAAAATATAGATAAATATTAATTTATAGGAGAATGGAGATGAAAAAAGAATTTTCGAGTAAGGGTTGGTTTATTATAACAATATTAGTTGTTATTATGATTTCCGCACTTGTAACAAATTGTGTTCCGCCGTCAGATACATCAGAAGCGGAATTGACAGTAATGAAAGCAAGAAGAGATTCGCTTAGAAAAGCAAATTATAATAAATGTGCTTTTAAAATGAGTAATGGTGATCAATATAAATTGCAAGGGCAATGGCAGAAGAGTATTGAAAATTATCGTAAAGTTATGGAATTGGGTTGTACTGAAGATTTCGCAAGTAATTTATTTAAAGATATGGCAAGTTGTTATAATAAATTAGGTGAAAATGATTCTGCAATTTGGGCTGTAAAAGAAGCGTTGGTTTACCTTCCTACGGATATATATTTTATGAAATTACTTGTATATTATTATGAAAAAGCTGGTGATTTAGATGCAGTTGTTAAGGAATATGAAAAAATTAACACATTGTTTCCTAACAATACAGAGTATATGTTTTCCTTAGCTGATTATTATTTTCAAGTTGGAAGATATAATGAAGAAATAGCATTGTTGGAAACAATATTATCAATTGATCCGGGGAATAAAAAAGCAGATCTTGCGATTATTTCAGCATATGAAGCTAGTGGAATTGATCCAATTGAGAGATATAAAGCAGTATATATGAAAGATAAACTTAATGCTACAAATGGTTATAGATATGGAAAAGCATTATTTGATGCTAGCGAATATGATAAAGCGATAAGTGTATTATCTGAAAGTAAAAGTAATAATTCAAATAATAGAAGTATTATTGAATTGCTTGCTAAATCTTATGATTATAAAGGAATGCCAGAAAAAGCTTTGGAAGTATATGAAGATTTAGCTAGAAAATATCCAAATGATTTAAAAATACTTATTAAAGTTACAGAACTAAATGTAAATTTTTCACATTTCAAAAAAGCATTAGAATTTGCAAATAGATCTGTTAAATTACCTGGAAACAAAGGTGATGCATATAAATCAAGAGGTGATGTTTATTATGCAATAGCTGACGATTGTTTTGGAAAAAAAGAAAAAATTGATCATAATGACAAATTTGTTTTTCATATGGCATATGAAGATTATAAGAAAGCATTAGCAAATGGAAACAATTCAGTGAAACATAAAATGCAACAAATGAAGAAAAATGAAATGATAATCAGTGGAAGAAGCGATTATTTTTTAGCTCCTGCAGCATGTAAAGTGTCTTCAAATGAATATAAACCATTAGGGGATTGTTATTCTTGGATTACAAGAACGGTAAAGGTAAAATAGTATATTTTGGTGCAGACCATGCTGGTTTTGAAGCTAAGCAGTTTGCACTAAATTATTTCAATAAAAAGTTTGATATTACTGCTGAAGATTTGGGAACATTTTCTGATGAAAGTGTTGATTATCCTGATATTGCTTATAAGGTGTCCAAAAAAGTTTCAGAAACGGAAAATGCTTTTGGTGTTTTGTTTTGTGGAACTGGAATTGGAATGAATATTTGTGCTAATAAAGTGGAAAATATTCGATGTGCATTATGTACAAGCGAATTCCATGCAGAGATGGCAAGAAAACATAACAATGCAAATGTATTAGCGATTGGCGGAAGGGTTTCACCAAAAGAGACAATTAAAAAAATAATCGACAAATGGTTTACCACTGAATTTGAAGGTGGAAGACATAAACGAAGAATAGATAAAATTAAAAAATATTCGGAGTATTAGAATGTATGATTTTTTAAAAAAACAAGATCCAGAAATATTTCAAACTGTAAAAAGTGAATTATTAAGACAAAATGAAACACTGGAAATGATTGCTTCTGAAAACTTTGTTAGTCAGGCGGTATTGGAAGCGAATGGTAATGTGATGACAAATAAATATGCAGAAGGATATCCGGGGAAGAGATATTACGGTGGATGTGTAAATGTAGATGATGCTGAAAATATTGCAAGAGATCGTGCAAAAAAATTATTTGGTGCAGAATATGTAAATGTTCAACCACATTCTGGAAGTCAAGCAAATATGGCTGTATATTTTAATTATTTAAAACCAGGTGATACGGTTCTTGGAATGGATTTATCACATGGTGGACATTTAACTCACGGTAGTCCAGTGAATTTTTCAGGCAAATTGTATAATATAGTTAGTTATGGAGTTACAAAAGAGACTGGATATATTGATTATGATGATGTAAGAGCAAAAGCAAAAAAACATAAACCAAAGATGATAATTGTTGGTGGAAGTGCTTATCCCAGATTTTATAATTTTGAAAAATTTAGAGAAATTGCTGACGAAGTTGGAGCTTTTTTAATGGCAGATGTTGCTCATCCTGCTGGTTTAATTGCTGCAAAACTTCATCCAGATCCAATACCTTATTGTGATGTCGTTACAACAACAACTCACAAAACACTTCGTGGACCAAGAGGTGGAATGGTAATGATTGGTAAAGATAAAGAAAATCCATTTGGAGAAATAGCAAGAAAAAGTGGCAGAGTAAAAATGATGTCAGAATTAATGGATTCAACAGTTATGCCTGGAATTCAAGGCGGTCCATTGATGCATATAATTTCGGCAAAAGCAGTTGCTTTTGGTGAAGCATTACAACCAGCATTTGTTGAATATAGCAAACAAATATTAAAAAATACACAAACTTTAGCGGAAGAATTATTGTCTTATGATTTCCATTTGGTTTCTGGTGGAAGTGATAATCATCTTGTATTAATTGATTTGCATAATAAGGGAATATCTGGCAAAAAAGCTGAAAATGGACTAGAAAAAGCAGGTATTACTGTTAATAAAAATATGGTTCCTTTTGATGATAGAAGTCCATTTATTACAAGTGGAATTAGAGTTGGGACACCAGCATTAACAACTCGTGGATTCAAAGAAGAAGAGATGAAAATGATAGCTGGATTTATAAATAGAATTATTAATGACCCAAAGAATTTAGAAAATATTTCTAAAGTAAAAAATGAAATAAAAGAACTATCTCAAAAATTTCCATTATATGAAAAACAATTAAAGGAAGTATAATTGAATTGTCCTAACTGTGGATGTACAGAAAATAAAGTAATAGATTCCAGACATATTGATAAAGACAATGGAATTCGTCGTCGTCGTGAATGTATTAAATGTAACAAACGATTTACAACTTATGAATATATAACTTTATATAATGTTTCTGTAATTAAATCTGATGGCAGTAGAGAAGAATTTAATAGAGATAAACTGATTAGAAGTATTAAATTACCATGTACAAAAAGACCAATTTCAATTGATAAAATTATAAGAATTGCTAAAGATATCGAAGCAAAATTTGGGAAAGATGGATATTCTGAAGTTAAATCATCATTAATTGGAGAAGAGGTAATTAATCGGTTAAAAAAAATAGATCAGGTGGCTTATATTCGTTTTGCATCTATTTATCATGAATTTAAAGATGTTACAGAATTCAAAAATGAGATTGATAATATAGAAAAAAACACATAATATTATTGACATTAATATTATATTGTTGTATTCTTTCATAAATTAAAAGGAGAATATATATATAAAAGTTCGTTATTAGGTTGTTGAAGTTGACAAAGGAAGAAGAATGGTAAAGTACGCTTATGACGGATTATTTTAAGAACGAGTGAAAAGGTCGTTCAAATTTTATTTGAAGGAGAAAAAAATGAAAAAAACAATGTTTGTTCTAGTGATTTTAATTTTATTGTCGGTTAATTTTTTATTGGCGCAAGGAGAGGCAAGTGCAATATTTTTATTGATTGCACCTAGTCCACGAGCAGAAGCTATGGGTGAAGCTCAAGTTGCAAGTTCAAGTGATGCTTATTCGTCATATTGGAATCCAGCTGGAATGGCTTTTATGGAAAAAAGTGAACTTGGATTAATGCATGTAAACTGGCTTAGAAATCTTGGTATAGATGATATGTATTATGATATTTTAACTGGTGGAGTGAAAACATCATTTGGAACAGTTGGTGGGCATGTTATATTTCTAAACTTGGGTGAACAACAAAGAACTGATGAATATGGAAATGATATGGGAACATTTACTAGTTATTTAACAGCAGCAACAGGTTCTTATGGAACAAAAATGTCTGAAAATTCTGCAATTGGAATAAATGCAAAAGTTGTTTATCAAAAATTAACGGATAAAGGAACTATTCAAGAGGAAGGAAAAGGTTCTGCTTTAAGTTTTGCATTTGATCTTGGATATCAAAAAAGAAAATTGTTGGGGGATTTTGTTGACTTTGGTGTTGCGGTTTCTAATATTGGTCCTAAGGTAACTTTTATTGATGAAGATCAAGCAGATCCACAACCTACAAATTTAAAGTTAGGATTTAATTTTAATGTTATAAATAAAAAATTTCATAAACTTTCAGTTGTTACAGATATGAATAAAATGTTGGTAGCAAGTTATCCATCTATGGATATTGATGGTGATTTCCGAATTTCTAGTAGTGAAGAAGCATATACAGATCCACTTTATAAGGCAGTTTTTACATCTTGGGTTGATGATTGGAAATATGATGGTGATATAGATTATGATAATGACGGTATAATTGGTGGATTTGAACATAATGCAATAACAGACAAGTATGAGAAGTTACAAGATACAACCGCTATAGGTACAATTGTAAATTGGGGCGAATATAATGGTAATGGTAAAAAAGAAATTGGATCTAAAGATGATGGATCATTAAAAAATGAAATAGATAAAATGGTTTTCAATGTTGGTATGGAATATGTTTATAATGAATTATTCTATATTCGTGGTGGTTTTGCTTACGATAAAGCTGGGGATATTAAAACTCCTACACTTGGTTTTGGAATTCTTTATCATAATCTTGGTTTTGATTTCGGATATACTTCTGCTGAAGACGGACACCCATTAGCAAATACAATGAGATTTAGCATAAGAATGTTGTTTTAATAATTTTTAGTTAGTTTAAAATAAATAAATATCAAATGAAAAAGAAACAAATATTTTATATTACTGGAATTATATTAATATTACTATTTAGTCAATTGTTTTCTAATGTGAATAATTTTAAAGGAATTTGGCAAAATAAAAAATGTAATCCAGGAGAGAAAAATTGGCTTGTTATAAGAGTTGAATTTAAAGAAGATACAGAAACGATTACTACGGGAACGGGAAAGTTTTTACAAGAATGGGAAGATGGCGATACGAATTATGTTATTGATCCTGTTCCACATAATAGAAATTATTTTAAATCGCATTTAAAAGCAATAAATAATTATTGGTCAACTGTAACGAATAATCAATATTCAATAGATACAACTGATTCTCAAGTTTTGCCTGCTCAAAACAGTGCATATACTTTGGAAAATAATATTAGATATTACAATCCAGCATCTGATAAAGATAGTATTGATTTTAAATTAGCAGAATTTGTTTACGATGCAATTAAACTTGTTGAAAATAATGGTGATTATCCAATTTTTCAAGAAGAAGTGATAATTTATCATGCTGGTGTTGGTCAAGATTTTGATTTTTCGGGAATGTTTGATCCATCACCTTATGATATTCCTTCTTTTTATTTTGATAGAAATTTTTTACAGAAATATCTTCCATCAAATAAATATACTGAATTAGTAAATATTGGTTTAAAAAAGGGAATTGTTGTCCCAGAGATGCAGAATCAATTAGATATAAATATTGGATTACATGGAACTGAAATTTTATTATCAGGATATTTATTGGGATTACCAGCATTATATGATACGGAAACAGGGAAATCAAAAGCCGGAGTTTTTGGTTTAATGGATCAAGGATCGAATAATGCGGGTGGATTAGTACCAATTAAACCTTCAGCGTTTGAAAGGGTGTTGCTGGGGATTGTCGAACCAATTGTTTTAAATGAAAGTGATAATTACAAATTTATTGAAGATGAGGTTTATAAAATTCCAATAAATAGTACAGAATCATTTTTTGTTGAATATAGAAAAAACAGCGGAATATTTTTAGATTCATTATATTCTGCAAAAGAATTTGAAACATATTTGGAAGCAATTGAATATGTTGATTCTGCGAATATTGTCAATGTTAATTTTGATAAAAATGGTGTTTTGATTGGTGTTGACGATTATGATTTAACTTTGCAAACTGATGGATTATTAATTTGGCATGTTAACGACCCATTTTATGAATTTAATGAATTGGGGAATAATCCAAATGGTGGAGATATTCCAATGTTACGACTTGAAGAGGCTGATGGTGGGCAAGATATTGGGAAAAATTATGGTTCACTTAGTAGTTCGGTAAATAATGGTTGGAAATGGGATTTTTGGTTTGAAAATAATGATGGATGGTTTGATAATAATAGTGGTTCGTTAAGATTTACAGACAATTCAAATCCAAACACTAAATCTTTTACAAATATTTCGTCAGGAATTTCAATGACTAATTTTAACTTTTCAGAAGATACAGTTAGTGTTACTTTGAATTTTGAACAAACCGATAAATCTTGTGAGTCGAATGTCTTTTATAAAGGAATTGCAAAAATTTCTGCATTTGATGATGATTGTTTGTTTGGTGTAAAAGATAGCTCGATTATTGTAAAAAGTGGTGATGAAATTTATACGATTTATAAAAAAAATAAATATATAAATCCAAATAAAACTTTTCTCTATCCGATTGAGAATGGATTTTTGGAGGTTGAAAAC
>JAOZRH010000027.1:0-12247 GCA_029931905.1 Fidelibacterota bacterium | reverse complement strand
AAATATGCAACTTCAATAAAAATTGATAAAATAATTCCTGTACATATTAATAATGATGGAGAGAGCGAATTTGTAGTTATCGGAACTTATAATGATAGAAAAATTTTGGCGATTTTAAGTCGTTATGGATATTTTTTAAATGGTTTTCCGATATTTAAAGATTACAACGAAATCAGAATTGTTGAAAAAAACAATGAATATAGAATTTTAGCTATAACTGAAGCTGGTGAACTTGACGAATATTCAGTTGATGGAACAAAAATTTCAAGTAGAACTGCACCTCCAAATTCACATTCGTTTTTTGTTGATAATTTCAACAATCAAAATGTTATTGTTGCAGATGGAACGATTTGGACTACTGAATATGATAGTGTTTATTGGGGTTATAATGGGAAAAATTTAGAAAATACAAACAGAGTTTTTTCTAATCAAAGTGCAACAATAATAGATAGTGATGAATTAATTCGTGATGGATTGATTTATAATTATCCAAATCCAATTGAGAATGGAAAAACAAAATTTCGTTATTTCGCAATTAATGCAGAAAAAATTGATATTCATATTTATGAGTTGACTGGGAAATTTGTTGTAAAATTATCACAAACTGCGAAACAAAATCAAATAAATGAAATTGAATGGAATGTTGATGATATAGAATCAGGTGTTTATATTGCACGAATAAAAATTGTTGGCAATGGAATGACAAAAGAATATTTTATTAAACCTGCTATATTGAAATAGATAAGAAACCACGAAAAAAAATACATAAATACGAATAAATAGAGGATTGGGAGTTTTGAAATTCATATTACGAAGTAAAATAAAAGCAATAAATATATTGTTTTTCATTATAGTTAGTTCAATTTCTCTTTTTGCTCAAAATCATCCTGAACTCGAGTGGTTTACTTTTGAATCAAAACATTTTGTTTATCATTATCATAATGGAACAGAGCGAACTGCTCAAATGGTATTAACAATAGCAGAAAAAATTTATCCAAAAGTAACAAGTTTATATGAATGGGAACCGGCAAATAAGACGCATATAATTATTCAAGATACCGATGATTATGCTAATGGTGGAGCATATTATTTTGACAATAAAATTTTATTATGGGCTTCGCCTTTGGAGTTTGAGCTTCGTGGAAATCATAATTGGATTAGAGATGTATTAACTCACGAATTTTCCCACATTATTTCACTTGGTGCTTCGATGAAATATCCGATAAGTATTCCTGCAGGATTTGTTCAGGTATTGGATAGAGAAAAGCCAATTCGCGATAACATTATTTTAGAATATCCAAAGGGAATAGGAGCAGTTCCAATTCCAAATGTTGTTGTTCCAATGTGGTGGGCAGAGGGAGTTGCTCAATATCAATTTTCTGGTTCAACGAATGATATTTGGGATTCTCATCGTGATATGATTCTTCGCGATAGAGCATTAAACAATGATTTATTGAGTTGGGCAGAGATGTTTACATTTGGAAAAAGAGGTACTGGAAATGAATCGGTTTATAATTCCGGCTTGGCATTTGTTCGTTATCTTGCTGAACAATATTCTCCCAAAATACACAAAAAAATAACTAGAGAAGCAAAGAAGAAATATCGATTATCATTCAGTAAAATATTCAAAAAAATTGTTGGTAAAAATGGAAAAGATATTCATAAAGAATGGATGGAAACGATAACTCATGATTATAAAAAACAAACTAAAACTATAAGAGAAAATTTACAATATGGAAAGGTGATGTTTTCTGAAGGACCAAGCAATTTTTTTCCATCATATTCACCAAATGGTAAAAGATTAGTTTTTGCATCAAGCAAGGGGTATGATTATATTGGACAAACAAATTTATATGAATTCATTGATGGTAAGTTAGAAAAGATTACGGGTAGAACTCGTGGAAATATCGCTTGGAGTAAAAATGGAAAAAATCTCTATTATGCAAAGGCACAGAAACCAGACAAATATGGTTCGGTATGGTTTGATCTTGCAAAATATAATTTTACAGAAGAGGAAGAAGAACGATTAACTGTAAAAGGTAGAATTTATTCTGTAGCTATTAGTAAAGAAGATGAAATTTATCTCATAACTGTAAATGATGGAACTCATAATATTCAGAAATATAATGGTAAAAATAAAGAATTTACTCCATTAACTGATTTTAATAGTGGTGAACAAGTATATACAATTAATGTTTCTATTGATGGGAAAAAAATTATTTTTGATATGGCGATTACTCATGGCAGAGATATTTATTCGCTTGATATTGAATCTAAAGAAATTATGCCTATTGAAAAAAATTATGATTATGACAATAGAATGCCAACGATTTCTGGCGATGGCAAATATATGATTTTTTCATCTGATAGAACTGGAATTTTTAATTTGTATAAAAAATATTTCAATTCTGATTCTGCCGTTGCTTTAACAAATGTGACTGGTGGTGCATTTTATCCAACAATTAATCCAGAAAATGAAAAAATTGCTTATACACTTTTTAATAATGGGAAATTTTTATTGACGGAACTTGAAAAACAGAATCCAATTAAATCAAATTTGACTTATTATAGAGATTATAAATTGCCAAAAGAAAATTATGATCCGAGAAATCTAGAAGAATATAAAGCTGAACCATACGAACTTACTTTTAGTAGAATATTTTTTATGCCATTTGTGATGTGGGATTATAATGCTTTTAAATTTGGAACTGTGTTATACCAATCAGAAATCTTAAATAAATTTGATTTATTTACATCTGCTTCAATTAATAAACGAAAAGATATTGATTCGTATTTGAGTTTGGAATATAAAAGATTATTACCGACAATTTATGCTGAAGGATATTTTGTTACGCTGAATATGGATTCAGAATATGAACAATTATATGATTTTAATGCTTATAAAAGAAAAGTATATTTTTCCCTTTGGGATGCAAAATTGGGAATAAAATATAATTGGCGAAATGCTAATGATTTTAATTTAAATATATCTACTGGTCAATATTCCGCCCATATTAAAGATGATTATGTAGATCCACAAATTCCATTACAAAAATTTGGTTATACTTATTTTAAAGGTACAACTATAGAATTTAATTATGTTGGGAATTTTGTAAAACCGATGTGGCGAAGAGATATTAATCCAACAAAAGGATTTAAAACAGATTTGATAATTGCATATGATTTGAATGAAATGATTACAGGATTTGGAATTAATAAAGAGTTTGGAACTTTAGAGTCATTATACGATAACAATAATACTATGAGATTAGAATTAAATACAGATATTCATTTGCCGATTCCATTGACTGATAATGTTGCCTTAAATTTTAATATAAATTCTGGTTGGTTAGAGAATACAAAAGTTGATAGTTTCTTTAATTATTTTGGTGGTGGAATGCCGGGATTGAAAGGTTATCCATTTTATAGCATTGAAGGAACAAATAAATTTATACTTACTTCTATGTTAAGATTTCCACTTGTGAAGAAAATGAATTTAGCTTTTGAGCCATTTAAAATGAATTCAATTTATCTTGGATTTTATCATCAAATTGGAAACACTTGGTCTGGAGAAATATCTGCTTTTGAACCAATTCAAGATGTTGGAACAGAATTGAGAATTGGTGGAAACACTTTCTATTCGTTTCCTATTGCTTTAACATTTGATGTCGTTTATGGATTAGATAAAGTTCGATATGATGAATTTGATGTAGAAAAAACTGTTGGACAAAATTTTAGATTTTATTGGAAAGTATTATTTCAATTTTGACATTTGAAATAAAAAATTAAGTTGCAAAAACACAAAAAGACACGAAAAATAAATTTGAAAGGAATAAATTAAATGAAAAAAATATTAATAATTACAATACTTGTATTGTCTCTTTCAACATTTATTTTCGGACAAATTCCCAAAAAATTTGAAATCGTGAAAAAACCAAAATCACCTAAAAAGGCATTAATAATGTCGGCAATTGTTCCAGGTGCTGGACAATTTTATAGTAAATCAAAAATAGCTGGAATTGTTTATGGTGCTTTGGAAATAACAGGATTAACATCCGCTATATTATTGAAACAAAGTGGTGAAGATGGTAAAATTGAATACAAAAAATATGCTGACGGTCATTGGAATGTTAACTATTTTTTGGAAGGATATACCGGAAATCCAAAAACACATGATATGATTATCATTGTTGATGGAAATCGATACAGTGTTAGAGATGATTGGAATTCATTATCAAATGCTTATAACAAACACGAAAACAATGTAACAGCTGTTAAGGATTATCATTTTTATGAAAATATTGGTAAATATAAACAATTTCAAGATGGATGGATAGATTTTGGTGATTCAACTGGATATGAAACACTATATAGATCATCTCCATATCAGAGTAAATATTCTGATATGAGATACGACACAAATCAATTATTAAAAAGTTCATCGTATGTGGTTTCTGCTATAATGTTTAATCATATAGTTTCTGCAATTGATGCAATGGTAAGAACGAGAAAATATAACGATGGAAATAGTGTAAGTTTTAATATGAATGCTGTGCCATTAGTTTATGATGATAATGGAGCGATACTAAATTTTGAATTTCGGTTTTAGATTATAGTTTTTAAAAAGGAAAATATTTCAATTATAAAGAAGGTGAAAGAATGAAAAAAACAATTTATATATTAATTTTTGTGGTAATAATGTTCGGTTGTTCAAATAACAAAGTAACAAAAACGGAATCTTTTCGATTAAGATATGAAAAGGGAGTAGAATTAATAGAAAAAGAGAAATATTTTCAAGCAGTAGATCATTTTACTTTTGTTATATATAATTCTCCGGGAAGTGAAATTGCCGATGATGCTCAGTTTTATCTTGCGGAATGCCATTATCATTTAAAAGAATATTTAATTGCAATTGATGAATACGATAGATTACTTCGCAGATGGCCATCTAGCTCATTTTCTGAAGAGGCAAAATTTAAAATTGGAAAGACATTTGAAGAACTTTCGCCAATTTATGAAAGAGATCAGTCGAATACTAATAATGCTATAACAGCGTATCAAAGTTTTATTGATCAATATCCCGAGAGTAAATTTCGAAAGGATGCTGAAAAAAGTATTAAAAAAATGAGATATAAATTGGCTATGAAAATTTATGATGCTGGCAAATTATATATGGTTTTAAGGGAATGGAAGGCAGCGATAATAACTTTTCAGACAATTATTGAAGAGTATTATGATACCAAAATTATTGATAATACATATTTGGAAATGGCATCGTGTTATAATAAAATGAACGATAAAAGTAATATGATAAAATCACTTAATGAAATTGATGCTAAAAAAATATTAACAGCAAAAGATAAAATCAGATATAGAACATTAATGGATAAAATAAAGTAAGAATTGTTAATTAATACAGTAATAATTTGAAGAGAAAAATAAATGTCGCAAGATAGTTCAATATAATAAGAGATGCCATGTTATTAAGACATGGTATTTTTTTTATTGGAAAAGGTAATAATTATGAAAATTTGTATTTATGGTGGAAGTTTTGATCCCGTTCATAATGGACACATTCATTTTATCAATGAAGTAGAAAAAAAAATAGAGATAGATAAATTTATAATTGTACCAGCGAATATTTCACCATTAAAGCAAAATGTTAGAATGGCAAAGAATTCAGATAGATTAAAAATGTTGGAAATTGGATTAATTGACCATCAAAATTGCATAATAGATGATTATGAAATGAAAAAAGGTGGGATTTCCTATTCGATAAATACGGTTGAAAAAATGATTAAAAAATATGGCGAAAAGAATGAATATTATTTTCTTATTGGTAGTGACAATCTTCAAGTAATTAAAAAATGGAAAGATTATAAAAAGTTATTACAATTAGTAAAATTTATTGTTGTACCGAGGAATAATTTTAATATTTACGAAATTGATGAAAATATAATATCACAAGTACTATTTGTTTATTTGGAAGAATTTGATATTTCTTCAACAGAAATTAGAAAAGCTGTCGCAAATGGTGGAAATATTTTAAATTATGTTCAAAAATCTGTTGGAAATTATATAGAAGAAAATGGGCTTTATAAATAAAATTTTTTTCATTTATTTTCCTTTGTTTAGAACACGGATTTCACGGATTATACGGATTTCGCTGATGTTTTTTCCGTTCTCCATTCTCCCGTTTCCAGTTTCCGTTAACAAATTTACAAAAATAAATTTATAATTTGAAATAGAAAAAAATATTTGTAAATTCTTACTCTAGTGGGGGTTAATGATATGAATAATAAAAAACATAGTATATGTATATATCAAAATTAGAAATATTTGGATTTAAATCGTTTGCTCAAAAAACCGTTTTGGAATTTGATAAAGGAATAACTTCAATAGTTGGACCAAATGGTTGTGGTAAAACGAATATTGTTGATGCAATTCGTTGGGTAATGGGTGAACAACGAACTACATTACTTCGTTCGGGTAAAATGGCCGATATCATATTTGCAGGTTCTAAAACACGAAAGCAATTAAATTATGCAGAAGTTGCCTTAACAATTCATAATAATGACGGTGTATTATCTGTTGCTTATGAAGATGTTGTTGTATGTAGAAGATTATATCGTGATGGCACAAGTGAATATTTGTTAAATGATACTCCGGTTAGATTAAAAGATATTAATGATTTATTTGTTGATACCGGATTGAGTACAAATGCATATTCTGTTATTGAGCTGAAAATGATTGAAGAAATTTTAAATGTTGATAAAGTACATCGAAAATTACTATTTGAAGAAGCAGCCGGAATAAATAAATACAAAAGTCAAAGAAAGAGTTCTTTTAGAAAATTGGATTCAACTCGTGAAGATTTAGAACGATTAAATGATATTGTTTTTGAGATTGAAAAGAATATTCGAACATTGAAGAGGCAATTAAAAAGATATGAGAAATATGAAGAATATTCTGAAGAGTTGAAAAAAATCGAAATTCAATATGCTCAAATAAAGTATAAAAAATTAGATGAACAGATAGTCCCATTAGAAAAACAATTATCAGAGAATAAATTACAAAAAGAAGATACTGGTAAACAATTGACAATTGAAGAGCAAATGTTAGTTGAGTATCGAAAAAGTTTAGAAGAACTTGAAAATAAAAGTTTGGAAATTTCTATTAAGGTTAATGAATTTAAAGAAAAAATTAATAACAATAATTCTCAAATATTGGTGTTAGACGAGAAAACACAGAATGCAAATTCTAATATTAGCAGATTAGAAAAAGAAAGAAGCGATGCATTTTCCAGAATAATTGCAAATGAAAAGATTAGAGATGAATTATCTAAACAATTAACCAAAAATGATCCACAAATCCAACTGTTGAAGACACAAAATGATGAAAAACAAAAGAAATATAAAGAAATTGAGAAAGAATACAAGAAAGCTGATAATTATTTAGAAAAAATTCAAAAAGAAAAAATAGATAAAAATCGAAAAATTGCAGAATTAAATCAAAAAAGAAATAGGCTAATTGACCAAAAAGAAAATTATATACAGTTAATTGATGAACAGGCTAAGCAAAATGATGAATTAGAAAAAGAAGTATCTCAAAGTAAAAAGAATAAAGAAAAGTTTACAAAAGAAAAGTTAGAAATAGATGATAAAATTAAAGATGTTCAAGAAAAACTAATTTCTTTTGAGAATGAAAGAAAATCAATAAACGAAAATATAGATTTACAAAAAGACGAAATTAATAAATTTAAATCTCATTTAGATAAAGATAAAAATGAAATGGAATTTTTAACTGGATTAATTGAATCTAATAGTGGCTATAGTTCTGGTGTTAAATATGTAATTCAAACAATTAAAACTCCAGCAGTATTGGGAACTGTTTCTAATTTAATAGAAGTAAAAGAAAAATATGCAAATGCAATTGAGGCAGGAATTGGTGATGTTGCGGGTTGTCTTGTTGTTGAAACAAAAAAAGTTGCATTGGAAATTGTTGAAAGAGTTAAAAAGAATAAAAGAGGTCGTTTAACTATAATTCCTTTAGATATAATAAGTCAATTTGTTTCAAAAGCTGTAAAGGGTCAGAGTAAATTGTCAAATTTATTTTCAATGAAAGCAAAAGTTCCTAAACCAGAAAAATATGACAAAAAAGATTCAAATATAATTGGATATGCAAAAGATTTTATTAAATATGATAAAAAAGTAAAAATATTAGTTGATTATCTTTTAAATGATTTGCTCGTTGTTAAGTCGTTAGAAAAAATACCAACTGAATTATTAAATGAACATAAATTTTGTTTTGTTACATTAGATGGCGATTATTTGAATAGAGTAGGATTTGTTAAGGGTGGAACAGGTGCGAAATTTCAAAATTTAGTTGGACGAACAGAACGAATTAATGCACTAAAAAGATCAATTAAGATAATTCAAGATGAGATTGACATTGTAAATACTAAATTAGAAAAAGAACAACAAACTAGATTATTAATCGCAGAGGAAGTTGATAAAACAACTATAGAAAGCAAAAAACTAAATAATACTCGAAATGAAATTGAGAATAAATTAAACAAGGCAGATTTTTCAATTGAGCAGTATAATAAATCATTTGGGAATGTTGAGGAAAAAATCTCAACATATAGTTATAAGATACAAGATATTGAAAAAATATTATCAGAATTATCAGTAGAAAATGAAAATGAGGAAATTAGTGTTGCCGAAATTGAAGAAAAATTTACAGATGCGACTAAAAAATACGATGAAATTTCCAAAATAAAAGATAATTATTTTCAAAAAGCTCAAGAGAAAAAAATACAATTAATTACAATTGAAAGAGAAAAGGAAACAACTAATTTTCGTTTCCAAAATGCGATTGATACAATAAGAGAGTTATCAAGTCGAATAGAAATTATTTCAAAAGAATTTATATCATTCAAAGAAATAATTCAAGATGGTGATGATAGACAAAAAGAGTTAAAAATTAATTCAGAAGAATTAGAGAAAGAGTTGAAAATTGTAAAAGAAAATGAATCAACAGTTAGAGAAAAATTAATAGAGAAGAAAAAACAACTATATAAAGTAGAAAATTCTATTGCTGAGAAACATAAAAATCAGGAAAATGTTTATCAAAATTTACGAGATATTGAAATAAAATTAAATGAAATGAAAAGTGAGCAAAAACAAGCAATAGAAAAGATAAAAGATCGTTATCGAATTGATATTTTGAAAAAAGAATTAATTATATCAAGTTTATCAGAAGCTGAAATGTTGATAAAAATTAAAAAAATTACAAATCAAATTGAACTTATTGGACCAGTAAATATGGCAATTAAAACCGAATATGAAGAAGAAACAACAAGATTAAAATTTATTCAAGAACAAAAACAAGATTTGGTTGATGCCGAAAAAAGTATAGTTGAAACGATAGATAAATTAGACAAAGAAGCTCGTCAGAAATTCACAAAGACATTTGCTAAAATTAAGCAAAATTATGTTAAAACATATAATATGTTTTTCCCAAATGGTAGTTGTGATTTAAAATTGGTTGGTGATGCTGATCCATTAGAAGCTGATATTGAGATATTTTCTCGTCCAAAAGGAAAGGAAATGAAATCAATTCGTGCTTTATCTGGTGGTGAAAAGGCATTAACAGCAATTGCACTTCTATTTGCAATTTATTTAGTGAAGCCATCGCCATATTGTATTTTAGACGAAATTGATGCACCATTAGATGACCTTAATGTTGGAAGATTTACAGATGCATTGGCGCATTTTACGGATAGAACACAATTTATTATTGTTACTCATAATAAAAGTACAATGAAAGTGGCAAAATCTCTTTATGGAGTTACTATGCAAGAAGAGGGAGTTTCAAAAATTGTTTCTGTACAATTTAACAAGAATAATAAAAGGGAAGAATTATGAAAAAAATAAAAAATATTATTATTGTATTAATATTGGGTGGTATCTTTTTTGCAAGTAACACAATAGCCGATACTTATAAAATTCCATTTGCATTGGATTATGCTTCATTTTCTGATCAACAGGGACCAGCAATTGTAGAAATTTATTATTCAATAGATAGAAATTATCTTACTTGGAAAAAGGAAAGTGATGGAAAATATGTTGGTGCATACGAAATTAGTACGGCAATATATTTAGATAAAAAAGTTATATTTTCCAATAATATAGAGCTTAATGATGCAACAAGTGACACACTTTTAGTGCAACCAAATCAAAATATTCCAGAACAGTTAACTATAAATGTTCCAACTGGCAATTATCAATTGGTGGTAAAAGTTAAAGATAAATATTCAAATAGAAAATCTGCTTTACAAATTCCAATGGAAATTAAAAGTTTTTCATTAGATTCGTTAGATGTTAGTGATATTGAAATCGGTTCTTATGCAACCAAAACAACAACAGAGAATAAATTTACAAAATTTGGACTTTATGATATTATTCCGTATGCACAAAAAGAATTTAGCGAAAAAATAAATTCTATCACAATATATGCTGAAATTTATAATCTTACATTATTAAAAAATAAAGCAAATAATTATTCATATTGGTTTGAAATTGTTTCGCTTGATAATAAAATAATTAAAGCATTTGATAAGAAAACAATTGATACTCCGGGGGAATATAGTATCATAATTGACAATATTAATGTAGCGGATTTAAAGTCGGGAATTTATTATTGCAAATTGAATGTTGTGGATAATAATAATAGTAAAAAGGTTGAAACTAAGAAAAAAATATATTTTACGGCACCTGCTGACCAAGCCGAATCGAATGATGTTTTTGCAGAAAATATACGAGAAAAATCTAAACAAGAATTGGATTCTATTTATACAAATATTAACTGTTTGATGACAAATAAAGAAAAAAGAATGTTTAAAAAAAGTAATTTGGTTGGGAAACAATCATTTTTAATTAGCTTTTGGGAAAGAAAAGATACTGATCGTAGAACTGCGATTAATGAATATAGAATGATGATTGAACAGAGAATAAATTATGTTATTACCAAATATTCCAGCACAATGACTAATGGACCAGAAACCGATCGTGGTAGAACAATTATTAAATATGGAATTCCTGATGAAATTGATAGAAATCCAAGTTCTCATGATAGTAAACCTTATGAGATATGGAAATATTACTCTTTGGAAGGAGGGGTTCAATTTATTTTTTATAATCCAAGTGGATTTAGTGAATATGAATTGTTGCATAGTACGAAAAGAGGTGAACGATACGATGAAAATTGGGAATCCAAAATTAAAGGAATTGAAAAAGGATATTAATTATATGAAAAATAAAAATTTAATCGGTATTGATCTCGGTGGAACTAAAGTTAGAGTTGGAATTGTATCTGGTGAAAAATATTCCGTAATTGGAGATACTATCAGATTTGATTCTTTTGATTGTAAAACAGGTGATGAACTTATTAAGAGAATAGCCGATAATATTAATTTGTTGTTAAAAAATAATAATCATTCCAAAGCGGATATTAAAGGTGTTGGTATTGGTTCTCCCGGACCTTTGGACCCTTTTTCGGGAACGATTTTAGAAACATTAAATATGAAAATAATGAGGAATTATCCTCTGAAAAAAAAGTTAGAAGAAGAGATTGGTTTAGATGTTTTTGTTGATAATGATGCAAATGCTTTTGGATTAGGAGAGCAGAAAGCCGGGAAAGCAAAGGGTAAAAAACATGTAATTGTCGCAACATTGGGAACAGGCTATGGACTTGCATATATTTTGAACGGTGCTATAGTTCATGGTGCTACAGGAACTGCAACTGAAATTGGACGGAATGTTTATAGAGATGGAATTTATGAAGATTATATTTCTGGAAGAGGATTAGCTTCTATTCATAATAAATTACATAATGAGTTACTGGAACCTATTGATATTTCTAAAGGTGCTTTTGCTGGCGACACAAAATGTAAAAAAACATTTGTAGAATTTGGTAAACATTTAGCATTTACTCTCGTTCCAATAATCAATATGTTAGATCCCGAAATATTAGTAATTGGTGGTAGCATTTCAGCAAATTGGGAATTATTTTCGCCATCACTCGATAAAACGATTAGAGAAAATATATTTGAACTACCAAGTAAAAATATTGTAATAGAAAAAAGTGAACTTGGTGAATTTGCAACTCTGATTGGTGCTGCGAGTTTAGTTGAGATGGAAACTATTTATTAGGAATTTCGAAGATAAACCGCAAAGTACACAAA
>JAOZRH010000140.1 GCA_029931905.1 Fidelibacterota bacterium | reverse complement strand
TATTATTTGTTATCACAGCCGATCCTGTGTTGTCTTTAATTTTAATATTTCTGAGATTTATTGAAGATAATGTGTTGTTATAAATTTCCAAATATTCGGCGGAATTTGTAATTTGTGGTCTCGGATAAAATTCATTAATTATTAAATCTCCTACGGATAACGGAACAGCAATATTGGTATATGTAGAATCTGAAATATTGTGAGTTATATTTTCCACTTTAGCAACTATTTGATTAAAACCCAAGACATTATAAGATAATGAAAAATTAAAGATTAAAGTATCTTCAAAGTGCAAAGAATCACTTATTATTTCGAAATGCTGATATTCACCATTTGTATAAATAGAATCAAAATTTGCATCATTCCAAACTCGTAAATTTATTCCGTTAATATCATTCAACCCATTATTAATAATTCTTCCATTTCCACTTATTTCATCTGATAAAAAAGAGCAAGAATCAATTAAAATCTCTAATCCATAATCTTTCGGAGAAATGCTGTTTTTGTATCCAGGAGTTCCACCCAAATTTAAAGAACCACCCCAAATACTATCATCATATTTTATTCGTTCATCACTATGCCCGTCAATTGGAAATGGATTTCCTGTTATATACAAATCAATTGATATGGAATCTTTTGACAATATTTCAATAACTTTTGAAGATGAATTTGTCAACCCAAGATTATCGTCATCAATGGTGAATTTTGAAACAGAATGCGGAATTATATTTTTATAAACTCCCGAAGTTGTATCATATTCAGAATCTAAAATTATCCCATATTCACCAGCCTCTAAAACACTATCGGAGAGTGCTAAAATTTTCGAAGTGTCATCACTATTTATATAATAATAGTCTGTAATTATTATCGCGGAATCGCTAATATTAAATATTTCAATAAACTCATCCGTATCTTCGTTTCCAATAGGATTAATCATTAATTCAGATAGTTTAATTTGACCAAAAATATTGCTTATTATAAAAAAAAATAGAAAGATTATTTTTTTTATAGTTTTCACTTTTTTGCCCCAAGCAAAAGAACACCACCAAGGAAGAGAAAAATAAAATTGGGAATCCATACAGAAATAAATGGCGCTAATTGACCTTCAATACCAAGTATTTTTCCAAACATTACGACACCATAATAAATGAAAATCACCATTAAACTAATCGCTATTCCTGCTCCGGATCCACCAGAACGAGATTGAAAAGTAACAATAGAAATGCCAAATAGTATGACAATAAATGATGTAAAATTTAATGCTGTTTTAAAATATAAATTCACTTTCCATTTGGTTGAATTTATTCCCAAATTTTCTAATTTTTTGATAAACGATTTTAATTGAAGATATGTCATATTTTCTGGATCAATATTTTTTTGCACTAAATCTTCTGGCTTAATTCCGAGTTCTATTGTTAAAGAATCATTAAAAGAATACTCTTCTTTTGAATTTTCGAAATTCCTTTTTTGAATTTCTGTTAATATCCACTTTTCATTTTTCCAATATATGTTTTGTGCATCGTATCTCATACTCAATATGCCATCATCAATTTTTTGAATCGTTGCAAATTTACCGTGATTTGTACCTGTATTATATGATCGTACAATCAAAATCAATCCATTTTCAAGTTGGACATAAATATCCCGTTGAATAACTTCTCTTCGTTTTTTATAACTGCGAGTCATATATTCTCTCTCAAATTCAGAAATTTTTTGTCGAGCGGGAACAACTACCATATCCTCAAATTCAAAAGCAAAAATACTTGTTAATAAACCAACAATTAATAATGGAGTCCCAACACGATATAAACTGATACCGGAAGATTTTAATGCAACAAACTCTTTAAATTTTATTAATTTCCCTAAACTAAAAACAACAGCAATAAGTGCCGACATTGGAATAGAAATATGTATAAACCAAGGAATAGTATAAAAATAATAATACAAAACCTGTAAAAATGTCAAATCATAATCCAAAAAATTATCAATTTTTTCAACTAAATCAACCAATAAAAAAATACTGATAAATACAATTACTGCACCTAAAAAATTGGCAAAATAATTTTTTAACAAATATTTATCTAAAATTTTCATTTCAATTTCATAATATATTTTTGAAAATTCATCATAATTACAACTTATTCTTTAAACAAATGTTTTTTTATTGTCTTTTTCGCTTATAACAATCAATCTGATATTTTTATCCGTAGATTTTTTAATTGTAAATTCATAATTCTCCAACAATAATTTCTCATTTTTTATCGGAAATCTTTGAATTTTATCAATAATATATCCACCAACAGTTTCATAATCACCCTTAGGTAATTTGATGTTATATTCCTTTTCTAAATCATCTATTTCTGTTCTTCCATTCACCAATAAATCACCGTTTGACATTTTTTTCACACCAAGAAATTCAGAACTGTCATATTCATCTTCAAAATCGCCAAATATTTCTTCAACTAAATCTTCCATTGTAATTATTCCAGATGTCCCACCAAATTCATCAACTATCAAAGCAATACTAATATTTCTCTTCTGAAAATCTTTTAACATTTCATAAATTGATTGCGTTTCTGGATAAATAGATATTTCTCTAACTATTTTTTTAAGCGAACTTTGCGAAGTCAATAGATCTTGTAAAACCACAAAACCAATAATATCATCTATATCTTCTCTATAAATTAATATTTTTGAAAATCCCGAATCTATAAATAATTTCTTTGCTTTCTCTATTGAATCTGATTCCTGTAATGCAATCACATCTGTTCTTGGAGTATCAATTTCACCAGCCGTTTTATCAGAAAATCTCATAACATTATTAATATATTTTTTTTCTATTTTGTCTATCACACCAGAATTATGTCCACGATTGATATTTTCATTAAATTCTTCTCTCGTCAATACAATATCAAATACCGATTTTTTACTCTTGAATAATTTTAAAAATAAATCGATAATTTTTTGTGTCAAATAAGTTATCGGCAATAAAAATATTTCCAAAAAGCGTAATGAAAAACTATAAAAAATAAGTGCACTATTGGGTCTTTCGCGAATTAATGTTTTGGGAATTATTTCACCAAATACTAAAATTAATAATGAAATTATTATTATTATCTGCCACGAACTAAATATTTCATATTCTAAAAATATAATGGTTGCAAAAGAGGTTGTTAAAATATTCGCAATCGTATTCCCAACTAAAATTGCTGTAAGATGTTTTTCTCTATTCTCAAGAAATTTTATACTTAATGCAGAACCACGAACTCCCTTCGATTTCCATATTTGCAACTTTATTGGATTTGCTGAGATTATTGCAATTTCCGAACCACTAAAGTATGCCGATAAAAAAAGCCCAATGATTGCTAATATTATTTCTATTGTCATATATTTTTCTGTCCCAATTTATTTTTCAACATTACACTATTCGGTTTAATTTAGTTAAATTTTTCCTAAATCCTCAATATAAAATTCTTGAAAATCCTCTCGTCCTGCAAGTTCAATATATTTAATCTCTTTTATTAAATTATTTACCTTTTCTATATTATCGCTATTCAATAAAACCATTTTACTTCCAAAAAGTGCAGAATCTCCAATATATTCAATTTTATCAAGTGATATTTTCGGCACTAATCCTAACGATAAAACAACTTGTGGTCGAATATAATTTCCAAATGCTCCAGCAATAAAAACTCGTTCAATTTTATTCGGATCGATTTTTATATTTTTACTCAATACTTGCCAACCAGCAACAATAGCGCTTTTGGCTAATTGAAATTGTCTAATATCTTTTTGTGTTAAAACTACTTCTATGTTTTTATCATCGGCATATTGCAAGACAAAATATTTCAAACCATTTTCATTAATTTTTATTCTGTCTTTTAATGTTTGAATATTTTCACCATCTAATAATTTCCCTTGTGAATTGATTATACCTTTCTGAACCAAAAAATCAATTATATGGAATAATCCACTTCCACAAATACCAATTGGTTTTTTATTTCCAATAGTTAACAACTTTATATTTTCATCTTCACAAATAATATCAGATATTGCTCCCGCCTCGGCTCTCATACCATTTTTTATATTTGCACCCTCCAAAGCAGGTCCAGCAGGTGAAGACGCAACCATACATTCGCCATCTTTGTGAATAACTAACTCGCAATTTGTACCAATATCAATTAATAGATAATTATTTTCTTTACTTATTGATTCTGTAACAAGCAAATCTCCAGTAATATCACCACCAACAAATCCACCTAAATTTGGAAATAAAAATACTTCAGCATTTGGATTGATTTTAAGATTTAATTGTTTTGCCAATAAAATAGGCAATTTATTTACTACAGAAATATATGGTGCAATGGAGATGGAATATGGATTTATGCCAAGTAATAAATGATTCATTACCGTATTTCCTGCCATTACTATACTATAAATTGAGAATCGGAGAATGTTTTGCTTTTCACAAATTTGCATTATTAATTCATTTATTTTATCAATCACAACTCCCTGTAATTGACTCAAATTTTCTTTACTTTTTGATGAATAATCTATTCTTGAAATAACATCTTGTCCAAAAATTGCTTGTGGATTTTCAGAAGTGATTGTTCCAACAGTTTCGCTCGTAATTAAATTTGCTACACTGCAAGTTATTGTCGTAGTTCCAATATCAACTGCGATTCCATAAAGTTTTTGTGAAGTATCGCCAACTTCAATATCCAATATTTTATTTTTTGAAAGTGTAACGGTAACTTCATATTTATTCTTTCTTAAAATTGTTGGCAATTTCTGTAAATATTGTAAAGTTGGTATAACTTTTTTCCCAATTATTTTTAAAATACCCTCCTCTACAATTTCTGAATCACTTTTTAAATTCGTTAAATGTGCTGGTGAAAGTTTTAAAAATATTTTCTCTACAATTGGTTTGATTTTTTGAGTATGTGTATATTTTGATGTTAAAAAATCTATTTCATTTCTTCTTGATGTTTTTGGTATAAATATTTCACAATTATCTGTTAATTTGGTTTGACAAGCCAATCTATAACCAGATTTTATTTCATCAACACTAAACAATCTTTTTTCATCAGAAGTTGGTTCAGAAATTCCTTTGTTAATTTTAATTTTACATTTTCCACAAACACCAATTCCTCCACAAGAAAAAGATATATTTATTTCATTTTTTTGCAAAATATTAATGAGATTAATAGGGGAATTAACATCTTTTATTTGTTCTTTTAGAATAATATTTTCCGGTAATACTTTTATTGATATTGTTTTTCTATTCAATGGAATCCCTTAATATTCAATTACTTCATCATTTAAAATACAACATTAATTTATAAACAAAAAGAAATATTTCTATTATTAAAAAAACTACCACTGAATTCATTGAGGAATTAGGAGTTAGGAATTGAATAATTGAAAATTGTGCAATTATGGAGTAAAACAACTTCTCCCAGTCGGGCGAACAGGCATG
>JAOZRH010000026.1:12170-19333 GCA_029931905.1 Fidelibacterota bacterium | reverse complement strand
TCTCCATTCCAAATGGTTCCATTTTATCACCATTCTCCCAGCTTTTAATATACATTTTTTTATTGAAAATATCTACATTAAAATATTCATAGTTATTGTTTGAATATCTTTCTGTTTTTATTTTATTTACTTTCTTAATAGAAATAATTCCAATATTTTTAATTTCTAATGATTTATTATTTTCATCAAATTTATAACAATATTCTTCTATTCCCTTTGATATCACTATTATTTCCCTATCAACAACAAATTGATAAGTATTTTCAACCGGATAAATATTTCCTGGTTCTGATTTGAAAATAAAATATTTTAATTGCGTAATTTCATTTTGAGAAATATGTCTTTTAGTTTTAATTAATCTAACAAAAATTAATCTCAATATTTCATCAATAACAAAACTTGGTAATTTTTGCAATTCATTCTTTTTAAATTGATAATTATCATCTTTCTTTTCAACTAAATTAATAAACTCTTTCTCAATAAAATAATTCAAGGCAACTTTCGCAGATGAAATTGAAAAAGCACTTTTGGATAAATTTGTTTCAATATTTGCAAAACCATTATCTTTAATAAACGGAAAAATTTCATTTCTAATCTTATTTCTTAAAAAAATATTTTCACTATTAGAACTATCTTCCATAAATTCATTTTTTATATTAGACAAATATTGATTAATTTCTTCTCTACTAATATTCAAAATTGGTCTTACTATCTTTCCTCTCTTTTGTGGAATTCCACTTAATCCAACAAAACCAGAACCAGTAAACAAACGATATGCGATTGTTTCTGCCTGATCATTTTTTTGATGGCCAGTAATAAGATAATCAATATTGAATTCTTTAATCCATTTGTTGAAAATATTATATCGTAACTCTCTCGCCGATTCTTCAATCGATAAACCTTTTTCTTTTGAATATTTTATAACATCTACTTTTTTTTCTAATAGTTTAATTCCATTTTTTTTAGCAATTCTTTTGCAAAATTCTGACTCTTTTTCATCATCATAATCTCGTAAACTATGATTAATATGACCTAAAATTAACTCCCAACCCCAAGTTGACTTTAATTCCTGAAAAATGTTAAACATAAAAACGGAATCTCTTCCACCAGAAAATGCAATTAATATTTTCTTATTCTCACTAAACAAATTATTCAATATTATGTTTTGATGAATTTGTTTTGCTAATTTTGAATATTTTGTTTTCATTAAAATCTTTACTTATTGTAATTATTGTTAATTTGAAAATATAACCAATAATAAACTTATTATCAAACTTTTAATTAATGAATAATTTGTGTTTTATTTGGTTTTTGAACTACTGATTGATTTCGTGTTTTTTTGTATCTTTCGTGGCTACAATTTCTAATTTCAAATTCCTAATTTCAAATTAATATCACTCCCACTCAATAGTAGCTGGCGGTTTTGAACTAATATCATATACCACCCTATTAATTCCATTAACTTCATTAATAATTCTATTAGAAATTTTTGCAAGAATATCGTATGGAATTTTTGACCAATCGGCAGTCATTCCATCGGTACTATTAACTGCACGAAATGCAACAACATTATTATATGACCTTTCATCGCCCATAACTCCAACAGTTTTCACCGGAAGAAGAACACAAAATGCTTGCCATATTTTTTCGTATTGATTACTATTTTTCAATTCTTCAATTGCAATATTATCTGCTTCTCGTAAAATATCACATCGTTTTTTTGTTATTTTTCCAATAATTCTAACAGCTAAACCAGGACCGGGAAACGGATGACGATTTAATAAATCATCAATCAAATTCAATTCTTTGCCTATAGTACGAACTTCATCTTTAAATAACTCACGAAGAGGTTCAACAAGTTGTAAATTCATTTTCTCTGGTAAACCACCAACATTATGATGCGATTTTATAGTAGCAGAAGGACCTTTGAAAGATACGGATTCAATTACATCGGGATATAAAGTACCCTGTGCAAGAAAATCAATATTTCCGATTTTTTTTCCCTCTTCCTCGAATATTTCAATAAATAAATTACCAATTATTTTTCTCTTTTTTTCCGGATCTGTAACATTTTTCAATGCTTCTAAAAATCGTTTTTCTGCATCTACATAAACCAAGTTTATTTTATAATTTTCACGAAAAATACTTCTAACTTCAGAAGCTTCATTCAATCGTAATAAACCATTATTCACGAAAATACAAGTTAAATTATTACCAATTGCTTTCTGTAATAACAATGCAACAACAGAAGAATCAACACCACCAGATAATCCACAAATAATTTTTTTATCACCAACAAAATTTTGTACTTTTTCAATTTCATTTATGATAAAATTTTTCGCAGTCCAATTTGGATTTGCATCACAAATATTCAATACAAAATTTTTCAATATTATATTATTATCATTTGTATGCTCAACTTCAGGATGAAATTGTAAAGCATAAATTGGTTTTATTTTATGTTTAATTGCAGAAATAGGCGAATTATTTGTCTCTGCAATAATTTCAAAATCAGTTGGAAGTTTAAGCACTTTATCTCCGTGACTCATCCAAACATTTATAGATTTTTTATCAATAAAAAGATTTTTAAATAATTCGTTCTCACTTTTTAAAAACAATTCTGAATTGCCATATTCTTTCTTTTTACTATCTTCTACCTTACCGTTAAAAAAATCTGTAATTAACTGTAAACCATAACAAATTCCTAAAATTGGGACATTCAAATCAAATATCTTTACATCCATTATTGGAGCATTATCATTTAAAATACTTGCCGGACTTCCAGATAAAATAACTCCCTTAGGAGAAAATTTATTGATTTTTTCAATTGAATAATTAAAAGAATGAATCTCGCAATAAACATTCATTTCTCTGATTCTTCTTGCAATTATTTGTGTATATTGTGAACCAAAATCCAATATCAATATTTTATCTAATTCGTTATTAACTTTGTCAATATTCTGATTGTTATTTTTCATTAAATTTCCACGATTTATTTTTGATTTTAATTCTAAAAATTAATGTTCATTTTTATTAATTTATCTACCCCAATAATTAGGCGATTCTTTTGTAATTATCACATCATGAACATGGCTTTCTTTATAGCCAGCACTTGTAATTTTTATCATTTTAGCTTTATCTTGCAATTGTTGAATATTTTCACAACCAGTATAACCCATTCCAGATTTTATTCCACCAATAAGTTGATATAATACTTCTGCTAATTTTCCTTTATAATGAACTCTACCTTCAATTCCTTCTGGAACATATTTTTTATCTTTCTTTTCATTTTGAAAATATCTATCACTACTTCCTTGATTCATCGCACCTAAAGAACCCATTCCACGATACACTTTATATCGCCTTCCTTGATAAAGTTCAATTTCTCCTGGCGATTCATCTGTTCCGCCAAATAACGAACCAATCATTACTGTGTTGGCACCAGCTACAAGAGCTTTAATTATATCACCAGAATATTTTATTCCACCATCAGCAATAATCGGAATACCTAACTTATTAGCAACCTTTGCACTTTCCATTATTGCCGTTAATTGTGGAACTCCAACACCTGCAACAATTCTTGTAGTGCAAATTGAACCTGGTCCAATTCCAATTTTTACAGCATTTGCTCCAGATTTCACTAAATCTTCAACAGCATCTCCAGTAGCAATATTTCCAGCAATCAATTGTAAATTTGGATATTTTTTCTTAATCATCTTTACAGCATCTAAAACCTTTTGTGAATGCCCATGAGCAGTATCTACCGTAATTACATCAATTTCTTGTTTTATTAATTCGTCAACTCTTTCCATAAAATCACCCGAAACACCAACAGCTCCACCAACCAATAATCTTCCAAACTCATCTGTTACAGCATTTGGATATTTAAGTTTTTTATTAATATCTTTAAATGTTATTAATCCTTTCAAATTATTATAATCATCAACAACAGGTAATTTTTCAATTCTATATTTTTGTAATGAAACGACAGCCTCTTCTAATGAAGTCCCAACAGGAACTGTAATCAGATTTTTTGAAGTCATAAAATCTTTTACTTTTTTGCTGACATCATTAATAAATCTCAAATCTCTATTTGTAATAATTCCAACTAATTTATTATTTTCTGTAACTGGAATTCCACTTATTGAATACTTTTTCATTAAATTTAAAGCATCAGAAACTAATTTATTCGGTTGAATTGTTATTGGATCAACAATCATTCCACTTTCAGACCTTTTTACTTTATTAACATTATCCGCTTGTTCATCTATACTCATATTTTTATGAATAAATCCAATTCCACCCTCCTGTGCAATAGCAATCGCCAAATTACTTTCTGTTACAGTATCCATTGCAGCACTTATTATTGGAATGTTTAATTTGATTTTATTTGTTAATTTTGTCACTAAATTTGCTTCTGAAGGTAATATTTTACTTTTTGCTGGTACTAATAATACATCATCAAAAGTTAATCCTTCACCAATTATTTTTTCTTTACTCATTCGTTTTAAACCCCTAAACTTCTAAATTTAAAAAATCTTTTACACACGATTTGATTTCAATTTTTCTGTTTCTATTTGTTCTAACAAATCTTTTGTAATGCCTGTCGGATAATTTCCAGAAAAACATGCATCACAAATTGAAAAATCTGAATACATTTCTTGTAAATCTTCCAACGATTGATAAATTACACTATCAGCATTAATAAATTTTGCTATTTGTGTTTCGTTTTTTTCTGCCGCTATCATCTCTTTCTTTACCGACATATCTATTCCATAAATACACGGATATTTTATTTGTGGAGAAGCTGATATAAAATATACTTCCTTTGCTCCATATTTCTTTAATAAATTTACCAAGTGTCTTGATGTAGTTCCCCTAACAATAGAATCATCAACAACTGCTATTTTATGATTTTTGATAATATCTTTAATAGGATTCAATTTTTGTTTCACTACACTTTCTCTTTTTTTCTGGTTGGGAGTAATAAAACTCCTTCCAATAAATCGGTTTTTTGCTAATCCTCGTCGATAAGGAATATCAACTGCTTCTGCTAAACCTGATGCAAAAAAATAAGCAGAATTTGGAACATCAATAATAATATCTGGTTTCAATCCGCTTTTTTTTAAATTTTTTGACAACATTTTTCCCATTTTTACTCTTTCAGATGCAACTAATCGATTATGAAAAATTGAATCTTCACGAGCAAAATAAATATATTCAAAAACACAAAAAGATGGTTTATTTTGTTTCAATATTCGTGAATGAACATTATTGTCATTATCAATAAATACTGTTTCACCTGCCTCCAAATCTCTAACAACTTCATAACCAAGATAATCGAAAACATTTGTTTCTGAAGCAAAAGCATAACTCACACCAGTTGAAGTTTCCTTCTTCCCCATAATTAACGGACGGATTCCGTAAGGATCTGTAAATGCTAAAAAACCCTGATTCGCAATTATTGTCAACACAGAATATGCCCCTTTTACAGATTTTTGGACCTTTTCAACAGCATCAAAAATGTTTTCTACAGTAATATTTTGTAAATCATTTTTTTCTAAATTTACAGCAAATGTATATAATATCAATTCTACATCATTTGAGGTATCTATCAATCTTTTATGTTCTTCATTTAATTCTTTTCTTAGTGAATTAAAATTAATTACATTTCCATTATGAACCATTGCCAATCCAAATGGATAATTTACAGCAAATGGTTGTGCATCAATTGCTTCTGTTGAACCAGCTGTCGCATATCTAACATGTCCAAGTCCACAATCACCTTGATATTTTTCTAAATCAATATTTTGGAAAACATTACTAACATGACCTACACCTTTTTTTATTTTGAAGTTTCCATTAAAGGTAACAATACCCGCAGAATCTTGTCCACGATGTTGCAAAGCAGTTAAACCGTGTATAATTTCTAAAGTGACATTCAGATTTTTATTAATTCCTATAATTCCACACATATTTTATTCTCTTATTTTATTCAACAATTATATTTTTCAATCTAATAACATTCGTCTCATTTTTCACGGATAAAATACATAATTAAATGTATAAAAAAAATTAAAATTAAAATATTTTATCCCATTTTCTCGAATTTCTAAAAAATATAAAAAATATTTTGATAAATGATAGGTTTTTTATATATTTCAATAATTAAAAAAAGGAGTAACAATGAAAGTTAAAAGTGTAATGTTGATAATCGTAATGATGACTGTAGCATTTATGTTTACAGCTTGCGATTCACCAGAATTTACATCTGCAAAAATGTATGTTCAACAAAAACAATTGGATAAAGCAGAAGAATTCTTTTTAAAAGCAATTGATACCGAACCTACAAATCCAGAAATCCCTTATCTATTGGCTAAAGAAATTTATGGACCTGCTAAAGATTTTGATAATGTAGAAAAATATTTAAATATTTCCCTTGAAAGAGGTGATTTATTCAAAACTGATATTGAAAAATTAAAAGGATATTATTGGGGTATGGCCTTTAATGAAGGTGTAAAATATTACAATGCTCTTATTAATAAAGAATTTGATGATAAAGACGCAACAATTAATGCTGCTGTAGAAAATTTTCAAATAGCTCAAAAATTTAAACCAAATGATCCAAAGGCATATTTACAAGAAGCAATTGTTGTGTTTTCATTTCAAAATAATACTGATATGAGTATCGAAATTATCAATAATGCATTAAATATTATTCCTGATGATATTGAATTATTAACTAAAAAGGCTGTTTTTCTAAATCAAATGAACAGAATTGATGAATGCTTACAAATATTTAATCATATATTAGAACTTGATCCAGAAAATTTTAAAGCAGGACAATCGTATGCTGAAATTCTCTTTAAACAAGAAAAATATGAAAAATCTGTAGAAGTTTATAACAAATTAATTGAAAATAATCCAGATATAAAAGATCTTTATTTTAATTTAGCTCTATCATATATTCGTCTTGATAAATTAGAAGAAGCAAAAACACAATTTGAAACCGTTTTGGCTTTTGATCCAAATGACAAAGAAACAATATTAGTTGTAGGAGATTCATATAATAATCTTAAAGACTTTTTTACTGCAGAAATTTATTATAGACAATTAATTGATATGGATCCAATGAATCCTAAATATTTAAAAAGATTGGCTAA
>JAOZRH010000026.1:0-12070 GCA_029931905.1 Fidelibacterota bacterium | reverse complement strand
TTTTTTAATTATCAATGTCTAACAACCAGAAACGAAAAAATTAAAAAAAGGAGAACAAAATGAAAACTAAAACAAACAAAGCAATCCAAATATTGACAATCGTAATGATAACTCTAATCCTAAGCACAGCTATGCTAAATGCAAATTATGCAAAACCAGAAATGAAAATTGACGATACTCTTACTGTAAATATTGACACTAGAGAACAAACATTTGACCAAGCTTTATTAATCGGATTACAACTTTTAGACCAAGCTTGTGAAAATCATGGAAACGGTCAAATTATTATTGACAACAATGGTGACAAATATACTGCTGTTGTTTCTTTGAAAGCTTTAAAAGATTATGATGCAAGCAAAGAAGATTATGCATCTTTCATCAAAAATAATGTAAAATTTATCTAATTAATTCATCTCCAATTAGATAAAAAAGGCAACTTTAATAGTTGCCTTTTTTGTTTTACATCAATAATATTATTTTAAAAAGATTTGTAAGTATAAATAATATTCATTAATTTCAATAGGTATATTTAAAGAAATATTTTGGAGTATATTATGCAAATTAAAGGTTTTAAAGGAATTCGTCCAAAATTGGGATTGGAAGAAAAAATAGCATCATTTCCGTATGATGTATTAAATTCAGAAGAAGCATCTCAACTAGCAAAAAATAATAAATATTCATTCCTTCATGTAGTGAAATCAGAAATAGATCTTCCCAAAAAAACAGATCATTACGACGAAATTGTATATAAAAAGGCAGCAAACAATCTCAAAAAAATGATTGAAAATAATTGGTTAATTCAAGATGATAAAGAATCAATTTATATTTATAAACAAAAAATGGGCAACCATGAACAATTTGGTTTAGTAACCGTTTCTAATGTAAATGATTATATTAATAAAAAAATTAAAATTCATGAGCTTACTCGTGAAATAAAAGAAAAAGACAGAATCAAACATGTAAAATATACAAATGCAAATACTGGACCTGTATTTTTAACCTATTATGCCAATAAATCAATTGATAAAATTATTTCAGATATCGCAAAAACAAAGCCAGAATATAACTTCACTTCTGAAGATAATATTCAACATACATTCTGGAAAATTGATGATCAATCTATCACTGATAACTTGATTGATTTATTTTCAAAAATTAATTATACATTCGTTGCAGATGGACACCATAGAGCAAAATCTGCAGCAATGGTAAGTGAATTACTTGCTAATGAAAATAAAAATCACAATGGTAATGAAGAATATAATTGGTTTTTGACGGTACTTTTTCCTCATAATCAATTGAAAATATTAGATTATAATCGTGTTGTAAAAGATTTAAATGGAATGACAGAAACAGAATTAATTGAATCTATTAGTAAATCTTTTGAAATTAGTAACCCAATTTCAATCGAAGAAGCAAAGCCAAAATCACCATATACTTATGGGATGTATTTAAATAAAAAATGGTATAAACTAACTGCAAAACCAAATTCTTTTGATAAAAATGATGTCGTAAAAGGTTTAGATATTTCAATTTTATCTGACAATTTACTAACACCAATATTAAATATTGGCGATCCAAGAAAAGATGAAAGAATAGATTTCGTAGGTGGAATTAGAGGACTAAAGGAATTAGAAAATAGAGTTAATTCAGGTAATATGAAAATTGCCTTTGCACTTTTCCCAACATCAATCGAACAATTAATGTCAATTGCTGATGCCGAAAAATTAATGCCTCCAAAATCAACATGGTTTGAACCAAAATTAAGAAGTGGATTAATTATTCATAGTTTAAAATAATTAGTTTAATTTTTTATCTTTTCACCAAACAAATCATATTCCACAAAATCATTGATTTTAATTTCATAGAACTTACTTTCTTGTAATTTTTCTTCGATTATTACATTATTATCAATTTCAGGAGAATCCATATAAGTTCTTCCAAAAGCAGTATTTGTTTTTTTATTATATTCGTCTATTAAAACTACTTGTGTTGTCCCAATTAATTTTTCATTAAATTCTAATGATATTTTTTGTTGCAATTCCATAATTTTATTATATCTTTTTTGTTTTATTTTTTTGGAAATATTATCATCATATTTTTCGGCAATAGTATCTTGTTCTTCACTATATGTAAAAACCCCCAATCGTTCAAATTTTATCTCTTTAACAAAATTATATAATTCTAAAAATTGTTCTTCTGTTTCTCCGGGAAATCCAACCATAAAAGTTGTTCTCAAAACTAAATTTGGAATTTCATTTCTCAATTTATTTATCAACTTTGTGAATATCTTTGCATTTCCTCGACGATTCATTCTTCTCAATATCTCTTCATTTACATGTTGAAAAGGAATGTCTAAATAAGGAATAATCTTTTTTGCTTTCGACATTAATTCAATTATTCTTTCATCAAAATGATCAGGATGCGTATAATGAAGTCGTATCCATTTTACATTTTCAATTTTATCTAATTCACTTAATACATCATATAAACGAACATTATCATCTAAATCATAACCATAAGTAGTCGTATCTTGTGCGATTATCACCAATTCTTTAATGTTCTTTTTTTCTGTTAAATATTTTGCCTCTTCAATAATTTCATCAATTGGACGACTAATTTGCTTCCCTCGCATTATTGGGATTGAACAAAATGAACAATTATTACTACAACCTTCAGCTATTTTTAAAAAGGCATAATGTGGCTTTGTCATTAAACTTCTATTATAAACAGAGTCGTATTTTTCTCCATCTGGTAATAAATAATCTATTACTTTTGACATTTCATTAGCGCCAAAAAATTTATCAACTTCAGGTATTTCCGTTTCCATTTCTTCTCTAAATCTCTCTGTTAAACATCCCATAACAATCAATTTTTCTAATATATTTTCCTTTTTCATTTCAGCAATTTCTAAAATTGTATCAATCGATTCTTCCCTTGCCGAAAGTATAAATCCACAAGTATTTATTATAACTATTTGTGCTTCCTTTACATCATTTTCATATTGAAAATTCTGACTTATCAAACCACCTTTTACAATTTCACTATCAACTAAATTTTTTGAACAACCTAAATTTATAATATTTATTTTTTTCATTTTGCCTTTTATTACAACAATTTTACAATAATTATTCTTTTATCAACACTTATTTTGTATTTTTTCCAAATAATGACTCTATATAATATTCAGAAGAAAAAGGAAGCAAATCATTTATTCCTTCACCAAGTCCAATAAATTTTACTGGAATATCCAACTCATCTTTTATAGCAATTAGAATTCCGCCTTTTGCAGTTCCATCTAATTTTGTCATTATTAAACCTGAAATTCGAATACTGTTCATAAATTCTTTTGCTTGAATTAAACTATTTTGTCCAAGTGTCCCATCTATCACCAATAAAGATTCGTGTGGAGCATCTGGTATCACCTTTTTAATTACTTTTTCAATCTTTACCAATTCTTCCATTAAATGGCTTTTATTATGTAATCTTCCTGCAGTATCAACAATAATAACATCTGATTTTCGAGAAACTCCAGCATTTATTCCATCATAAATCACTCCTGATGGATTCTTTGCTTCTAAATTCTTAATAATTTCTACATTAGATTTTTTCGCCCAAATATCCAATTGTTCAACAGCTGCTGCTCTATATGTATCTCCAGCGACGACTAAAACTTTTTTCCCTTTTTGAGAATAATAATTTGCCAATTTTCCTATTGAAGTCGTTTTTCCAGAACCATTAACACCAGTTACCAAAATTACAAATGGCTTATGTTTTTCTATATCAATTTTTACATTTTCTTCAGTAAACATATTACTGAATTTATTATAAATAATGGTTTTTATTTTTTCAAAATTATTTATTGAATTCTCTTTTATTTCTTTTAATAATTTTTCTGTTACATTTACTCCAATATCAGATTGATATAAAAATGATTCAACTTTTTCTAAGAATTCATCATCAATTTTTACATTTTCTCCAAAAAGAGAAAATAAACCATCTTTAAATTTATTTCTTGTCTTTTTTAATCCGAAAAGAAATTTATTTTCTATCTCTGTATTTTTTTTACCAGTTTTATTTCTTTCAATTACCGGTTGATATGGAGATTTTTTAATCAAATTAATCAATTCTACAAAATAACATACCCAACTAATAATCATTATACCTGTAGCAAGAAAAAGTAAATAAATGTGATATGGATAAGCAAATGGTCTTAATGAATTAAATATCCAAGCAAACCCCATTATTGTACTAATAAATATAAATATTTTCCCGGGAATATTTGCACCTTTGACAATTCCACGAGAATTATGCAAACCCATTGCTAAAATAATAATCGAAAAATCTCTAATTGAAACAAGTACAATAAACCAAAACGGAAAATCCATTTTTATCACCATTACCGATAAAACACCCAAACCAACTATTTTATCAGCAATTGGATCTAATACCTTACCATAAGTCGTAACTGATTGTGCATGTCTTGCCGCATATCCGTCAAGCCAATCTGTTACAACTGCAATACTAAGCAATATTATGGCTATTTTTATCTCGTCATAATAGAAATAATAAACAATTGGTAATGTAAGAAATGCTCGAGTTAAACTAATAATATTTGCCAATGTAAAAAATATATGTGAATCCATATTTTTAGGATTAATTTTTTCTTTAATTACATCTTTTTTATCTATAATATTTTGTTTTGTGATTTTTTTTACCATTTTATTTAAATTCCTTTACAATTTCAATTTATATTTTTCATAGAATGAAAAATAACTCATTATTTTGTCTTTATCAACAATTTCTTTAATATTAAACTCATCTTTTATCTGTAATTCATCAATCCATAACAAATAATCACTTGTTTTTAGAATATCTAATAAATTATGTGAAATAATAAAAACCTTAGATCGCTTGGTTATTTCATCAATAATAGAATAGAAGATATCCAAATAATTATGATTCAATGCTGTAGTTGGTTCATCGAATACTACAATTTCCGAAATAGTTGCAGAAGTCAATGCTATTGCAATTCGTTGTGCTTCCCCTACCGAAAAATCAATCAATCTCTGATTTAATTTGTTATCAATTTTTAACTCTAACCTTTCAATATATTTATAAAATAGTTGTTTATCAAAATGTTCTCCAACTTCGTGTTTTTTATTTTCATACAAACTAATTATTGTCCCAAGTGTATTTCCAATAAATAATCGAGTCAAATCTTGTGATAAATATGCAGTAAATTTATAACTATCAAATGCTTTTACTTTTCGCAATTCATAATCAACTAACAATTTAATTAAAGTGCTTTTTCCACTCCCATTTTTTCCAATAATTCCAATATTTGAATATTGAGAAATGTCAATTGTTTTTTCATTTGTGAATGTTTTTGTTGAATTTATTTTATATTTAAATGGTAATATTTTCATTTTATATATTTTTTAATATCTTTACTATTTCATCATCTGATGATTTTAATCCATATTTTTCAATATTTGTCTTATTTTCATTGATATCGCAACTATCAATATATTCAACTATTTTTCCATTTTCCATAATAATTACTTTATCTACAAACAAATATTCATCAAAATTTTGACTTGAAATTATCACAGTTTTTCCTTCTACAATAATATTATGAATATAATTATATAATATTTTGGTTGAATTATAATCTAAATGACTCGTTGGTTCATCTAACAAAAAGCAATCTGTATCAATTAAAAAAGTCGCACACAACATTACTTTTTGCAATTCTCCAAAAGATAATTCCCTTAAATTGCTGTTTAACAAATTATCTATTTCAAAAAATTTTGTAATATTTTTAACTTTTTTTTCAATTATTTTATCATCTATTCTTTGATTATGTAAAGTAAATTTTAATTCTGTTTCAACAGTTGGTGTAATCATTTGATTAATTGGATTTTGTAACATTATCGAAACTGTTGAATTTGTATCATAAACTATTTCACCATCATATCTTTCGATAAATCCGCTCAATAACTTCAAAAAAGTAGTTTTTCCACACCCAGAACTTCCTAAAAGTAAAGTACATTTTTTTTCTTCAACTGTAAAATTTTCAATATTCAAATCGAAATATTTTCTACTTATTTTTATATTAGATAATTTTATCATTTTTCAAATATTCAATTATTTTTGCTGAACTGCCAAGCGAATTCACAATATATTCTCTTGCATTTGTTGAAATCCTATTATATTCAGTTTCATCATTTAACAATTCGTTTATTCTGCTTATCAACTGTTCTGAAGTTATAAATTCATATATTGCACCTTTTTTTTTCAACTCTTGTGCCTCAAGTGAATTAGAATTTTTCGGTCCAATAAATATCGGAATTCCACTCACTGCTGGTTCCATAACATTGTGTAATCCGTCATTCCCAAAACCACCACCAATATATGCAAAATCCGATGAAAAATACAATTTAGCTAAGTCACCGATTGTATCAACATAAATATTTTGTGCTTTTGATTCTGCTGAAATATTAGACAATTTTTCTAAATTTTTAAGCTCATTTTTAAACATTAGAAAAACATTTTCATCTAAATCATGTGGTGCAATTACAAAATGTAAATTTTTATTTTTATGCTGTAACGATTTAATCGCTGGAATTATTTGGTTATAACATTCATGATGAGTAGAACCAAAAATAATTACTTTTTCATCTTTCCAAGCAATTGGGAATAAATTTATGTCTTTAAACTTTTGAAATCTTTTCTCCACATTATCAAAACGAGTATCTCCAATATTTACAATATTATCAGATGAATTAAGTAATGAATAAAACAATTTATAATCCATATCAGACACTGTAAATATTTTTCTGTAAAAAGAGAATATTTTTTTAAAAAATGATTTTAATATTGGCTTTAATTTAGAAGTATTTTCTTTTAATCTTGCCGATATTAAATAATGTTTAATATTATATTTATCAGATAAATACACCATATTCGGCCAAACATCATAACTAGTATCAATTATTGCTTTTGGTTTTAATAATTTTAACAATTTTGATATTTTCCAATACAAATCAAATGGTAAATAGAAATAAATGTCAATTAAATTTTGATCTTTAAAATTCTCAAAACCACTAGGTGAAAAAAAAGATAAAGCGATTTTTACATTTTTATTTTCAATTTTTATCTTTTCAATAATCGGTTTCGCCTGCTCATATTCGCCTAAAGAAGAACAGTTTACTAAAATAACATAATTATTTGTATCGATATTGTTTTGCCATTTTTCCAGTTTCTTAAATGTCTCTTTTCTACCTTTTATCCCAATTTGAATTTTTTTATTAAACAATCCAACTATTAAAATTAATGGATAAAACAATAAATTTAATTGATTATATATTAAAATAAATAGTTTCATTAAATAAATCTCTCAATTTTTTTTGTGATTTGTGAAACAGATATTTTTTCCATACAATTGTGATGTTTTTTTGGACATTTATCAAATCCCAAATGACCACAAGGACGACAAGATAATTTAATTTTAGGTTCAATAATATCTACATCTCCAATAGGTGCAAATCCATATTCTGGAACTGTCTGACCAAATATTGCTATCGTTTTAACACCATTTCCAGCCGAAATATGAGCTATTCCTGAATCATTTCCTATAAATACTGTTAATTCTTTTACAAATAACAATAATTCGGAAATCGTAAGTTTTGAACATAAACTTATTGATTCAAATTTGATTTTGTGCATAATATTTTTAGTCAATTCATCTTCCAATTTACCATTTCCTAAAAATACGATTTTATCAAATTTAGAACCGACAGAATTTATTGTTTCTATTATTTTATGGCTTGGAAACATTTTTGACGGCATCGATGCACCAACAGAAATTCCCAATACCTTTTTACTCTTTTTCAATTCAATAAATGTATCACTCACCTTTTCAGATATTATGTCTTCAGATGGCAAAAACATTCTAAATGACTTTATTTTTTCTTTTACATCTATTGTTTCTAAATATTTTTGAATTACATGTGAATATTTTCCAACTTGCACTTTAAATTTTGTCAAAATATATCGCTGATATTTTCTTTTTTTATATCTTCTAACATGCTTCAAACCAAAAGTAATTAAATTACTTCTTAAAGAATTATGTATATCGATAATCAAGTCATATTTTGATTTTTTGATGAATCTTCTCAGCTCTGATAATGAATTAAAATCCTCAAGATTAATTATTACATCTACAATTGGATGATTTTCTATTAATGGTGCAAATTGACCTTTTGTTAAATAATCCACTTTACTATTTTTATATTTTTTTTTGATTTCATCTAAAACGGGATTAGTTAAAACAATATCACCAATTGAGGAAAATCGTATCACTAATATTTTCCTATAATTAGTAAAATTTTGATTATTTTTATATTTTTTTTTAAACAATTTATTGAAACGGTTAATAATATTAATTCAATCTTTTTTTAAGTGTTTTAATCATATCCTCGGTCATAGCGGATATATCAAATTTGTGTTGCCAATTCCAATCTTCTCTAGCATATGAATCGTCCATATTGTTTGGCCACGAATTTGCAATTTTTTGTAATACATCATTAACTTTATATTCTATTTTAAATTCTGGAATCCATTTTTTTATTTCATTTGCTAACATTTCAGGATCAAAACTCATCGCTGACACATTATATGCATTACGATGTCTAAATTTTTCTGAATCAGCTTCCATTATCTTTATTGCTGCATTTACTGCATCTGGCATATACATCATATCTAGAAATGTTCCCGCCTTTAGATTGCAAGTAAATTTCTTTTCTTGAATAGCTTTATAAAATATTTCAACTGCATAATCGGTAGTTCCCCCTCCCGGCTTTGTAACATTTGAAATAATTCCTGGATATCTCACGCCTCTCGTATCAATTCCGTACTTCTTGTGATAATAATCACATAACAATTCACCTGCAACTTTTGTTACTCCATAAATTGTATTTGGCCTCATGATTGTCTCTTGTGGTGTATTATCCTTTGGTGTAGAATTTCCAAAAGCACCTATTGAACTTGGTGTAAAAATTGCAAATTTTAATTCTTTCGCCAAATCTAACAAATTTAATAAACTACCGAGATTTATATCCCAAGCCATATCTGGTTTTGCCTCACCAACTGCAGAGAGAATTGCAACCAAATTATAAACAGTATCAACATTGTATTTAACAATTATATCAACAATTTTATGTGCATCAAGACAATCAACAACTTCAAAAGGACCACCGTGTTTCAAATCATATGGTACTTGTGCTCTAATATCAGATGCTATAACATTATTATCGCCATATATTTTTCTTAATTTTACTGTTAATTCAGAACCAATCTGACCTGCTGCACCTATTACTAAAATTCTTTTCATGGAAAATACCTTTTATTTTATTATGCTATAATTTATGGATAGTTATGGAATTTTACAAATGAAAATTAAGTGAATAGTCGTTTAATCAATAATATTTTATATATTTAACTTCCTTATGTTTTTTGTTTTCCATATTCCATATATAAAAAAAACCATCATCTCTCGATAATGGTTTTGTGGGCCTCGTAGGACTTGAACCTACGACCTGCGGATTATGAGTCCGTCGCTCTAACCAACTGAGCTAGAGGCCCTAAATATATTATTTCAAAATCTCAGTGGGTAGTATCTGATTTGAACAGACGACCTCCTGCGTGTCGAGCAGGCACTCTAACCAACTGAGCTAACCACCCATTTTTAAAAAGCCTCATATAATAAAGTATTTTTTTTGCAATTCCAAAAATATTTTAAAAAAAATTATATATATTGAATATATTGCTCATATTGGTTATTATTTTTGATTTGATATCGATTAACCACCAACCCTTTTTACATTATATCCATCACTTTTCAATATTTCAATAATTTTTTCGCGAAAATTTCCTTGAATAAGTATCTCACCATTTTTAGTTGTACCACCAACACCACAACTTTTTTTTAAGTTTTTACCTAACACATCTAATTCATTCTTTTCACCGACGAAACCTTTGATTAATGTAACAATTTTTCCTTTCCTACCACTTTTATCTAAAAATATCTTCAAATATTGTTCACTTGGTAATTTACTTTCAATTATTTTTTTCTCTTCTTTAATTTTTAAATCAAAATTTGTTGAAAATACTAATTTATTACTCATTTTTTATCTCAATTATTTTTTCATTACAACGGTTGTATGTGGAAAAGGTATCTCAATTCCTTCGTTATCAAATCGTTTTTTTACACTTTCGTTTAAATCACAACCCAATGCAAAAGCACTTCCAAAATCCTTTGTCCAAACCCAAGCCCTAATATCCACAGATGAATCGCCAAGATTAATTACCTTTATTTTTATTGGATCAATATTATCTTTTTTTTCTTTTTTTGTGCGATTATCGAAAAATAACGGATGTTTTAATGCTTCTTCTCGAATTATTTTCTTTGCCTTATCAATATCAGAATCATAACTAATTCCAATTTCAAAAAATTTACAAATTTCTTTTTCATTAATAGTTGCATTCTGAATTACTTCTTGATTCATTACGGAATTTGGAATTATTACTCTTTGATTATTAAATGTTTTAATAACCGTATCTCTCAAATCAATATCTTCTACTATTCCAATAATACCCTTTCCATTTAATTTTATCACATCATTAACTTTAAATGGTTGAAATATTGCTATTAAAATTCCAGATATTACATTTGATAGTGCTTCTTGAGAGGCAAAACCTATCACGATTGCAAGTATTCCTGAACTTGCTACTAATGTTGTTGTGAAATTTTCTAATCCGGGAATAGAAAATAAAATTGCTACTATTCCAAAAAAATAAGTTAATCCAACTAAAAAATATTTAATATAATTAGATTGTGTTATATCCATTTTTTTTAATAATAATCGTTTATCCATTATTTTTTTTATGACCTTTACAACTACTAAAGTTGCAATAGCTATTAAAATAATCCTAACAGACACAACAATAATTGTGAATACAATTGTTGTTGGTAAAAGCCCAACTTTCTCTAACATTTTTTCAAAAATACCCATAAACCCCTTTATTCTTTAATACAAACTATTAATTGCATTATTCTTAATTAATTATCAAACTCTTCCGGCATTAATATCCATAAAATCACATACACTAATATTCCAGGAAATACACTAGAAAATACCGTTACCAATGCAAATACTATTCTCAAGATTGTAATATCCCAACCCAAATATTCAGCTATACCACCCAAAACACCAGCCAACATTTTTTCATTTTTTGACCGTTTTAATTTTTTTTCATTCATTCTATTCTCCCCTTTTTTTGTAATTTAATGTTTATTATACAAAATGGAAATTAAAAACTACATTTTTTATCCTATAATAAAAAAAATATCACAAATTTTATTACAAAACCTGTGATATTTTATATATTTTTACAAATATTTATATAATATTTATTTTTTTTCTTCCGCGTGAATAACTAATATCAACTTTTCCATCTGCTTTTGCATAGATTGTATCATCGCCACCAATACCAGCATTAATACCTGGAAAAAATTTTGTTCCTCTTTGTCTGATAATAATCGAACCAGCAGTAACTTGTTCTCCACCAAATCTTTTTACACCAAGATATTTAGGATTACTCCTTCTACCATTACTTGTACTTCCCTGTCCTTTTTTATGTGCCATAATTATTGTCCTTATTTTGCAATTGCAATGTTATCAATTTTAATCGTTGTAAATCTTTGTCTATGACCATTTTTTTTCTGATAACCTTTTCTTCTTTTCTTTTTGAATACAATTATCTTTCTTTCTCTACCATGACCTAAAACAGTTGCTGTTACTTCTGTTTTTTCAACAAATGGATTGCCAATTTTTACATCACCATCATTATTTAATAATAATACATCATTAATTTTTAATTTATCTTCTTCATTTTTGTTTTGAAAAGATATCTTTACTTCATCACCATTTTCAACTTTGTACTGTTTCCCACTTATTTCAACTATTGCATACATAATATTTCCTACTCCTTATTCTCAAAATTT